>JAYQUR010000477.1:0-2207 GCA_038148075.1 Alphaproteobacteria bacterium
CGCCGCCGACGCGGATCATTTCCCAGGTGAACTTCAGTTTCCGGTCGGGGTTTCGCGCGGGCGACAGCCAAACTTCGGACCCCGGTTCCTGAACGCCGAGCATCGTACCGGTATTCGCGCAATGGGCGGTGACTTCGGCGCCGTTCTCAAGGACGACGTCGGCCAGAAACCGCTTATAGCGCTTGACGAGCGTTCCGCGGACGAGGGGATCGGGGAAATCCATCCGGGCAGGGTAGTTAGCCTAGCGAGCGCTTTCAACGGCCCTGCCGCTCGGCTATACAGGGGCCGAAAATCCGGGGACGAAGATGGCTGACAAAGATACCGTAACCGCCTGCCTGATCCTGATCGGCAACGAGATTCTGTCCGGCCGGACGCAGGACAAGAACCTTTCCTTCCTTGCGACGGGATTGAACGATATCGGCGTCCAGATGCGCGAGGCGCGCGTCATTCCCGACATCCGCGAGAAGATCGTGGACACCGTCAACGAATGCCGCGCCGAATTCGATTACGTCTTCACGACCGGCGGTATCGGTCCGACGCACGACGACATCACGTCCGAATGCGTCGCCGAGGCGTTCGGCGTCGGCATGTACCGGGATCAGGAGATCGTCGACCTGCTGAATTCCTACATGCAGAGGCGCGGCGGTACGTCCCAGATGAACGAGGCGCGGCTCCGCATGGCGACCTTTCCCGAGGGTGCGGTCCTCCTCAAGAACGAGGTCAGCGCCGCGCCCGGCTACATGATCGGCAACGTCTTCGTAATGGCGGGCGTGCCGCGCATCATGCAGGCGATGTTCGAAGAAGCGAAGAAACACCTCCAGGGCGGCAAGAAGGTGCAATCGCGCGGCCTTGCCGTCGATCTGCCGGAAGGTCTCATCGCCGAGCCTCTCGCCGTCGTACAGGCGCGCTTCAAGGAGGTGGATATCGGCTCGTACCCGCAGATGCGCGACGTCGGGTTCCGCGTCTCGGTCGTCGCGCGCGGCACGGATCCCGAGCGGCTGGAGCAGGTCATCGGCGAGTTGATGCTGGCGTTGCGGGATCTCGGCGGAAACCCCGTCGAGGAAGACCTGTCGACGGCGCAGTCGCAGTCCCACCACGACGACGAAAAGGAATGAGCGCCGGGCCCGCCATCCTCGGCGCGCTGCTCGGCGGCGGCGTCCTGCTGATCTTCATGGGCGTGAAGACGCTTACCGACAAGAAGCGTGACGACACAGGCCGGAAGCGGGGCTTCTGGCCGCTCAACGCAGGGCTGATCATGGCCGCGGTGTCGCTGTATCTGTTCGCCACCGCGGGCTGAAGCTGCCGGGCTTACAGCCCTTCGACAACCATCATGTTGAAATCGGCGGCGCCTTCGCGCTTGGCCTTGGCTGCCTGGTATTCCGGCGAGTTGTACATTTCCCTCGCCTGTTCGACGCTGTCGAATTTCACGATGACGACGCGGTGCGCTTGCCAGCCGCCTTCGAGGACTTCGGCCTTGCCGCCGCGGGTAAGGAACTCCCCGCCGTATTTCTTGATCGCGTCCGGGGCGAGCTTGCCGTATTCGCCATAGGCGTCCGTGTCGAAAACCTCGACATTCGAAATGATGTATGCGGCCACATGATCCTCCCTTGAAAGCCGCGAATAGCATAGCTTCGCGCCGGTGGCGAACAAGCGGTGAATCCGGCCAGATTAAAGGCGGGGCGACGCGTTAGCGACGCGCGATCCTGGGGCACGCCTCGGCCGGCGTCCCGGAATCGCTGCAGGTGGTGTATCCCGCGATCCGGTCCGGCGGTTCGAGCGCGAGATGCCACGTATGGAGCATGGCAAAGGCGAGACCGGCGATCAGGATAAAAGGCAGAATTGGCATCGTTCTGTCCGGCTTCCTGCAGCGTTGCTGGCGTCAGGCGTAAGCGAGTACGGGCGCAGGGCGACCCACGGGCGTGGCGAATGCAAGCGCGGCCCCGATGTCGGCAGCATCCGACAATTCGGCCGACCACCGGTGCGAGGCGTAAACCTCGATCGCGTCGTCCGATGCGTCGGGACCGCCGAGCGCCCAATCCAGCCTGTCGATCGTCCGGTCCTCGACCCAGCTGTCCGGCGCGCCCGGCGGCCGCCACCCGTAAACGAGCGCGCCGATGCGCCCGTCATCCAGTTCGAATGCGATTCCGTCGTCATCGATCACCTGGCGCACGATATCGCGCAGCCGTGCCGGGCTCATTCGGCCCGGG
>JAYQUR010000478.1:0-2196 GCA_038148075.1 Alphaproteobacteria bacterium
CCTATGTGGAGATCGAGGCGACCTACATGGTTTGGGACGGCTCCGCCTTCAAGTCGGTCGAGGATGTCGATGCGCCCGGCGTCCGCATCGCGGTATCGGGCCGCAGCGCCTACGACCTCTACCTGACGCGCACGCTGCAGCACGCGGAGCTGGTCCGCGCCAAAGGCCTGCCCGGTGCGCAGGCGCTGTTCGTCGACGAGAAGCTGGATGCGCTGGCGGGCCTGCGCCCTGCCATGAACGACGCGCTGCCCGACATTCCCGGCGCGAAGATCCTCGACGGCAAATTCACCGCCGTCCAGCAGGCGGTCGGCTGCAAAAAGAGCAGTGCGGCGGCGGCGAAATTCCTCAGCGATTTCGTCGAGGAATCGAAAGCGAACGGCCTCGTCGGCCAGCTGATCGAAAAGCACGGGGTCGTCGGCCGGCTGTCGGTCGCCGGGCCGGCGGGCTAACGGCGTAGTCGGTACGTTTGTACCGCTCCAGTGTCATCCCGGACTTGTTCCGGGATCCAGTGCAACGGGAATTGTCGTGCGGAGGTGAGACTGGACCCCGGAACAAGTCCGGGGTGACAAATAGGTTTCGTTTCAAAACTTGCGGAACCTGGGCGCGTCGCCAGCGCGCCCCTTCAGCCTTTCGGCGCCTTGATGTCGGGCGTCGCGATGTCGATCCCGTCGAGCGACATCTTCTTCATCGAGGCGCGTTCGAATTCCGGGCGGTGCGGGAACGGCTGCGTTGCGTCGTAGCCGACCTTGTTGCCGAAATAGTGGGGGAAGCTCGGGTTGAGCCCGTGGCCGAACACGTCGCGTATCACGATAATGCCCTTGTCGGGGTCCAGCCGCGTCGTCATCGCCCATTCGACGTCGGTGGGGTCGTAGATGTTCACGTCGTCGTCGACGACGGTGACGGTCTTGAGCGGCGGGAAGGCGGCGAACGTCGCCATGATGGCCTGCTTCGCCCAGCCGGCGCGGACCTGCTTCATCTGTACGACCGCGCCATAGAAGCCGCAGCCGCCGTGGGTGAAAAACACGTCCTTCACGCCCGGCACCTGCAATTGCAGCAGGTTGAGCACATTGGCCTCGCCCAGCAGCCCGACCGAGTTGTGCACTTCCGTGCCCGGCAGGATCGTATGCATGATCGGGTTCTGGCGCCGGTGGATGCGCTTCACCTTGACCTTGCCCCTGGGCGCGAACGTCGCGTAGCAGCCGGTCACCTCTGCGAACGGGCCTTCCGGATGGTCCTCGTCGTGGCTTAGCTCGCATTCGAGCGCGTACATCGCGTGCGCCACCAATTCCGAGTCGGACAGGTCGGACGCGACCAGTTCCACCGCCTCGCCGTGGAATTCGCTCGCGATGCCGAGCTCGTCGGTGTCGGGCGGCGCGGCTTCCGCCGGGGCGGATGACGCGAAGTGGAAGCCCGGTCCGATACCCACGTTGAGGTTGAATGCCAGCGGTTTGCCCTGCTTCTTCGACTTTTCGAGATAGAGCTCGAGATGCCGGCCGGAATCGATGTTGACCGCCAGCGTGTCCTTGTCGATTACCTGGAATCGCTGGATCGAGGCGTTGCGCACGCCCGTTTCCGGATCCTTGGTGATGACCATCGCGGCGTCGAAATAGGGCCCGCCGTCCTTCGTCGCATGCACCGGGATCGGCATGCGAGACAGATCGACGTCTTTCTCCGTCACCTCGCGCACCGGCCCGTCGTCGAGGACGACCGGGTGGACGGGGTTCACCTGCCACTTCTTGATGTGCTTGGAGACGAGGCCCGGAAGGTCGGCCTCCGGCGTGCGCATCAGCGCGCCCAGCAGCTCGCGCGACCAGTAGAGGCCGGTCAGGACCGGCGTGTCGTAGCCCTTCACCTTCTCGAACAGCAGCGCCCGCGGGCTGCGCTCGAACTCCTTGGCGATCCCCGCAAGGTCGTGCACGAGGTCGACCTCGGACTTTACCCGCGCAAGGCGGCCCATCTCGTCGAGATCGTCGACGATGGCCGCCAGGTCCTTCAGATGCGCAACGCCCATGGCGGTTTTCCGGTCGTCGCGGTCTACTCGGCGGCGACCGACGGCAGCCCCGCAAGCGCCATGGCGAGTTCGCCCTCGTCGTAGTCGAGGTCCTGCAGGCTGCCGGAGAAGTAGTCCATGTAGGCCTGCATGTCGAAATGGCCGTGGCCGCACAGGTTGAACAGGATCGTCTCCGACTTGCCTTC
>JAYQUR010000479.1:0-2188 GCA_038148075.1 Alphaproteobacteria bacterium
GCTCTCGACATCCTCGTCAACGATGCCGCCATGGGCCCGCAGTTCTTTCAGGGCGGCGGCGGCTCGGGCCCGAAGTTCTGGGAGATCGATCCCGAGCTCTGGCTCCGCGTCATTACGGTCAACAGCTACGGCCCGCAGCTCATGGCGAGCGTCGCCGTCCCGCACATGATCGAACGCGGCTGGGGTCGCGTTATCAACGTCACGACCAGTCTCGATACGATGTACCGTCGGGGTAGCGGCGCCTACGGCCCGTCCAAGGCCGCACTCGAAGCCAATACGCGGATCATGTCGGAGGACCTCGAGGGAAGCGGCGTGACGGCAAACGTCCTCATCCCCGGCGGCGCGGCCAACACGCGGATGATTGCCGACGACGTCGTCCCCGACCGCGATTCTCTGGTGCAGCCCTACGTAATGCGCGCGCCCGCTGTCTGGCTGAGTTCGGCCGCGTCGGACGGCATCAACGGCAAGCGCTTCATCGCGGCACTGTGGGACGAAAACCTGCCGGTCGACGAACGGGTCGAACAGGCCGGCGCACCCGTGGCTTGGTCGCAGCTACCGTCGAGGGCGATCCGGCCCGCAGGCACGAAGGCTCTCGACTGAAAGAGCGCCCGCCGAAAACCGGATTGCCGGCCGGCCGAATACGCGGAAACCATGCAGCTTTCGGGTGTGGCGTCCTTCGGCAATCGAATGCCGCCCCGTTTCGGGGGCTGAAGTCACCGTGCCCGGCTCGCCCGGATCGCAATCAGGAAGGCAACCAGCAGAATGACGGCGCCGCCCAGGTAGGGCGCGTCCCGGCCGAATGCGCCGAACGCGAGGCCCGCGGCGGCCGGGCCCAGAATCCGGCACAGCGACTGCGCCGACTGGGAGGCTCCCATCGCTGCGCCCTGATGCTCGGCGGGCGCGTTCTGCGAGATCATCGCGTGAAGCGCGGGGCTGCAGAGGCCGAAACCGGTCGCGATCAGCGTCCCACCGACGCAGGCGAGCAGCGCCGAAGAGACGATCAGAACCATCGCGAAGCCCGCCGCCATCAGGATCGAACCGGTGACCACCACGCGCGCCTCGCCCACCCTCTTCACCAGAGGGCGCACCACGCCCCCCTGCACGACGACCATGATGATCCCGATATAGAAGAAGAAAATGGCGTTCTCCCTAACGCCCCAGTGGAGTTGGCGCTCGGTCCACATCGCGAACGTGCTCTCGAGTCCGCCCATGCAGAAAGCGACCATCGTCAGGATGATAAGCGGGTAAAGCACCATCGGCGTTCTTGCAGCGACCGTAAACGCCTGAACCCTGCCCGAGAAACTGCGATCGACGTCGGCGATCTCGTGGCGTACCGGCTCCCTGAGCAAAACGATGGCCGCAAGAAACCCGAGAAACGAAATTGCGCCCGCGATCAGGAAAGCCGTTTCGAAATCCGTATCCCCGTGGCCGAATCGCGTCAGCGCCCAGCCGATCCCCGGGCCGAGCACGAAACCCGCTCCGATAGCGGCGCCCATCAGCCCCATCCGCCCGGCCCGGTCGGCCTTGGGCGTGACATCGGCGATATAGGCCTGCGCGACGGGCAGCGTGCCGCCCATCAGTCCGCCGAGCGCACGGGCCGCGAACAGCATCCACAACGCGTCGGCCTGACTTACCCAGGCGAACGACACCGCGGAGCCGAGCATGCTGAAGCAGACGATGGGCTTGCGCCCCCACCTGTCGCTGACCACACCCCACGGAAAAGACGAAACGAAGGCGAACAGCGAATAGGTCGCGAACAGGAACGCGACCAGCGTCGGCGACGCGCCGTAGCGCTCCGCCCAGAACGGCATAAACGGGATGATGATCCCGAAGGCCAGCATGTCGATAAAAACGATCAGCAGAAGAATGCCGATCGCGCCCTTGCGAGGCTCGGTGTCCGTCATGACGTGCAATCTAGCCGGAACCGTCCGGGCGCACCATCTCCCTGAGCTCGTATTTGAGGACTTTCCCCATCACGTTTCGCGGAAGCGAGTCGCGGAAGATCACGTCGTGCGGATGCTTGAAGCGCGCGAGCGCGCCGTCGAACAGCGCCAACACCTCGTCGCGCGACATTTCCGCACCGTCCCGAAGCACAATGACCGCCACCGGCACCTCGCCCCAGCGCTCGTTCGCGCGTCCCACGACGGCGGACTCCGCGATGTCGTCGCAGCCGTCCAGCACCATCTCC
>JAYQUR010000480.1:0-2130 GCA_038148075.1 Alphaproteobacteria bacterium
CGCCTTCTCGCGCTCGATCTTGACCTTCTCCGCCTCGATCTGCGCCATCGGGTTTTGCTGGTTCTGCGCCGTCTGCATCTTCTCGGCGATCTTCTGCGCGATCTGCGGCGGCAGGTTGTCGGGGTCCAGGAAGAACTCGTCGGCGCCCTTGAAGCCGCTCGCGTCCAGCATCTTTGTGAGCGTAGCGCGGTACTGGCCCAGCGTGCAGAGCGGGTTGTCGGTACCCATCTGCGTCAGGATCTGTTCCTGCTTCGCGGCGACCTGCGCGAGCATAGCCTGACGCTGCGCCGCGTCTCCCTTGCCCAGCCCGACATTAATCGAAATATCGAACTCGTTTTCCCACGCCTGCGGGTCCATCGGCACGAACGTGTTGCGCAGGCGAATGATGCGCGGCTGCTGCTGATGCTTCTGCACGAGTTGAAGGATGCACTTCATCAGGCGCTTGACGCCCGTCTCGGCAAACACGCGCGCGATCATCTCGACCTTCGCCTGGGCGGCGCTGACCGTCGCGTTGACCGCAGCGGCCGTGCTGCTTTGCAGCGCGTCGGCGTCGAGGCCCATGCTGGCCTTGGACATGCCGGTGCGCATTTCGCGGACCTGGTCCATGTAGTTGAGCAGCGGGAACGCGGCGTCCGCCACGGACGGCGGCGTGATCGGCTGCACCATGCCCGGCGCGCGCATCCGCACGATGCCGCCCGGCCGGTTGCTGATCAGGTCGTCCATGTTCACCTGACCCTCAACGGCGCCCACGCGCGCATTGTTCATCAGGTAAATGTTGTCGAGTAGCTGGCGCAGGATTGCGGTTTTGCTGATCTGGAGGTCTTGCAGAAGCTCGGCGACGCCGCGGCCGATCATCCGGTGCGGCATGAGGATCGGGCTGATGACCGAGAACGGGAACATGTAGAACGGCTCGTCTTCCACGATCTCGTAGCCGGTGCCGAGGCACACGACGCGGCGGATCTGGCTGGTGCCGTCGTCGTTGTAATCGACCTTGATGTAGACCTCGGTGACGAGAACGTCCTGCTGGCTGACGTCGTTCGTGCCGGGCTGCGCCTGGCTCTCGAGGTCGCCAAAGCGGGCCTGCTTTTCGTCCAGCGTGTCCACTTCGGTATAGCCAGCGTTGGCTTCGACCAGTTCGCGGTCGTAGCCCATCTCGATCAACTCAGACGCGGTCATCTGCGTCCGGTGCGCGACGAAGCGGCAGTCGTCCAGGCTCTTGGCGCGCTGGCTGAACAGGAACTCTTCCGGCGGCACGTTCTCGATTTTGACGCGGCCGTCCATTTCGGTGCGGCGGATCTTGACGTCGTAGACAAGCGGCGGCGGAAGCATAGTGCCGTCCGGCATCATCTGCGGCTCGCCGAACTCGCGCGCGTCCTGCTCAACGATCTCAATGTCGTCGTCCATGACCAGCGCGGTCAGTTCGTCGTCGGTCAGCCCCTCGTACTCGTCCTCGATGACCTTTTTGCTCTCGTCCCAGTAATGCTTGACGATGCCGGCCTTGAAAAGCAGCGCGTCTTTGAACCAGTTATGCAGGACCGTGAAGCCGTCGTTGTCGGCGTTGAGAATGAAGTTGACGTAGTCCGTCGCCTGGGCGGCGGCCTGCACATCCTCTGGCCCGCGCGGCTCAAAGCGAACAAAGTCGTCGGTCGTCGCGAAGATTTTCACGATCTGCGGCATGATCATTTCGATCATGTCCGACACTTCGGTCTGGACGACTTGGCTGCGGCCCTCTACCTCGTTGCCAAGCGGCTCGCCGAGATAGTGGCTCATCGCCGTGATGCGGTCGCTGGCGAACTCGGTGTCGTCGTAGTTTACGGCCGACTCGATCTCGCTGCGAACGAGGGATTGAAACTCGATTTTGTCCATTAGGCTTGTAAACCTGTCATGTTCGCGATATTCTTATCGCAGGCATTTGATCTTCAGCTTGTGCGCCTTGGCATCCCGCCTAAAGCACTAAAGAGAGGAGTTTCCCTCATGGACGACAAAGACGCGCCCGCATTCGTCGGCGCCGTATGGCCGCGCGACATCATTGAGAAATACAAAAAGTGGCATCGCAGAACCCAACCGTGGGCCTACGAAAAAGGTGTTCATCTACAGCTAGACGGCCCAGGGCCGTACCCTATCATGCTG
>JAYQUR010000481.1:0-2100 GCA_038148075.1 Alphaproteobacteria bacterium
ATCCTGACTAATGGGAATAGAACAAAAGACATCCAGGACAAAAACAAAGCGCTCTAACCAACTGAGCTACAGCCACCGCAGGACACAGCGGGCGAAGTAAGTAGACCCCGCGCCGTTTCGCGTCAAGGCGGATCGAGCGTCAACCGCTCCCGAAATGCGCCTTCAGCCGCCGGACCGCCTCGTCGATGGTTTCCGCCTTCTTGCAGAACGAAAACCGGGCGAAATACTTGACGTCGTCGGATGTATAGAAAGCACTGACCGGCACCGCCGCAACGCCGGCCTCGGTGGTCAGATACTGGCAGAATTCGGTATCGACGCCGTTGTAGCCGAGCGGGCGGAAATCCGTGGTCAGAAAGTAGGTGCCCTGGCAGGGGATGACCTCGAAGCCGACGTCGCGCAGGCCGGACGCGAGATGATCCCTCCGCGCCTGCATGTCGGAATTCAGTTCCTCGAAATAGGCGTCTTCCTTGCGCAACCCGTAGGCCACCGCGGCCTGCAGGTTGGGCGGCGTGGTGAATGTGAGATACTGATGCGCCTTGGCGATCGGCGTAAGCACGTCCGGCGACGCGGTGATCATCCCCACCTTCCAGCCGGTAAGCGAAAAGATCTTGCCGGCCGACTGGATCCGCACGGTGCGGTCGCGCATGCCGGGCAGCGCGATCATCGGGATGTGCGGCGCGCCGTCGAACGCGAGATGCTCGTACACCTCGTCGCAGACCGCGAACGCGTCGTGCTTCTGACAGAGCTTCGCGATGAATTCCAGCTCGTCGCGCGTGAACACCTTCGCACACGGGTTCATCGGCGTGTTGATCAGGATAAGCTTGGTCTTGTCGGAGAACGCCGCCTCGAGCTCGGCGCGCGGCAGGTCCCATCCCGGCGGCTCCAGCCGCACGAATTTCGCGACGCCGCCGCCGCGCTGGACGATCGGCAGATAGGAATCGTATAGGGGCTCGATCAGGATGACCTCGTCGCCCGGCTCTATCAGCCCGAGCAGCGCCGCGCCCAGCGCTTCCGTCCCGCCGGACGTCACCATCGTCTCGGTCTGCCAGTCGACGTCCAGGTCGTAGAACCGCTTCGCATGGTCGGCGACCGCCTGGCGCAGATCCGGAATGCCGTACATGGACGGATACTGGTTCACCCCGTTCCGCAGATAGTCGACGCCGGCCTCAACGACATCTTCGGGGCCGTTCCCGTCCGGAAATCCCTGCCCCAGATTTACCGCGTCGTGCGCCTGTGCGAGGCGCGACATCACCTCGAAGATCGTGGTGCCAAAACTCGACAGAACCGCGTTGCCCGGTTTCACTGCTTCTCTCCCCGCCGGACCGCCCCGGCCGGCGGTCTCTCTAGCACGGCCCGCGCGTTTTAGGCCAGACGCTGAACGCCTTGACCCGACTGCCGCTCCATGCTCCCATTTTTGCCAGCAACAGAAAGGATGCCCGATGCCCCGCGTCCTCGTCACGTGCAGCAGCTGCGAGCGCCCGATTTACACCGGCCTCGCTTTCGAGCAGTGGTTCATCTTCGATTGGGTCGACGTCCAGGGCGCCACGATCGAGTGCCCCGCCTGCGGCGCGTCGACGACATGGTCGAAGGCTGACGCCTATCTCGAAGCGGATGGCGGCGGCGACTGAGCCGCGCCCCGTTCCGTTCCGAGCTGCCCGCCGGTCTTGCGTGCGCGTCCGGCCCTACGTGTGCGAAATGTAGTCCCGCAGCGCTTCGGCCTCGTGCATGAATTTCGTCGAGGCGGCTCTTTACCACATCGCCGATGCTCACCATTCCCGACAGGCGGCCGTTCTCGACAACGGGTACGTGGCGAATTCGCCGCTCCGTCATGTAGCCGAGGACCCCGCGTCCGGTATCGTCGGGCGAGCACGTCAGCACATCCCGGGTCATCAGACTTTCGACTGTCCGCTCGAGCAACGCCGCCCCGGACTCCGCGAGGCCGCGCACGATATCGCGCTCCGAGACGATCCCGGCGACGTTGACGCCGTCGGCCGAAACGACGAGCGCACCGATCCCGCGATCCGCAAGCTCCGCGATCGCCTCGGCTACCGTCCTGTCCGGCGATATGGTGTAGACGCTGTTTCCTTTGCCTTGAAGAAT
>JAYQUR010000482.1:0-2091 GCA_038148075.1 Alphaproteobacteria bacterium
GGATCGGATCGAACCAGTGCTGCGAGCAGATCTGCAGGTTCTCCGGGCTGAACTCGGACGAGCGCACGCGGCCCGGCTGGCGGTCGATGCGGCCGAGCTCGTAGCCGCTCATCGTGGTGACGAAAACGACATCCTTGGGCCAGTCCTCGGGGAACGGCGTCGCCAGCACCTCGTCGACGATGCCCCAGCGACGGCAGAACTCCATCGAGCGCGTGTTGACCTCGTTCATCTTGGGTGTCTTGACGGTGCCGTCGCCGCGCTCGACGAGCAGGCAGGCTATGCCGTGAAAACCAAGCTCGCAGGCCAGCGCGAGGCCGACGGGACCGCCGCCGACGATCAGGACATCGGTCTGCGTTCCGGTACCGGCGGCCATGGCGACCCTATTCCGCCGCGCTCGCGGTTTCGAAACGGACCGCGGCGGGCGGCGGCAGGCGGGTGAGGCCGAGATTCTCGCGGAGCGTCGCGCCTTCGTATTCGGTACGATAAAGCCCGCGGCGCTGCAGCTCGGGCACGACGAGATCGACGAAATCGTTCAGGTCGACCGGGAAGACCGGCGGCATGATATTGAAGCCGTCGCAACCTTCCTCGGCCACCCATTGCTCCATCATGTCTGCGACCTCTTCGGGCGAGCCGATCACCTCCATGTGGCCGCGCGAGCCCGCGACACGGCGGTAGAGATCCTTGATCGTCAGATTCTCCCGCTCGCCGATCTCGACGAACAGTTCGCGCCGCGACGATACCGTCTTGTTCTCGGGCATAGCGGGCAGCGGACCGTTCTCGTCGTAGCCGGCGAGATCGAAATCGAGCCGTTTCGACAGCAGCGCCATGCCCGCCTCGGGATCGATCAGGTCCTGCAGGCGCTCGTACTTCTCGACCGCCTCGTCATGCGTTCGCCCGACATGGACCGACAGGCCCGGCATGATCTTGAGGCCGTCGGGTTCGCGGCCGTACCTGGCCATGCGGCCCTTCACGTCGGCGAAGAATTCCTGCGCCCCTTCCAGCGTCTGCTGCGCGCCGAAGATAACCTCGGCGGTCTCGGCGGCGAGCTCGCGCCCGTCGTCGGAGGCGCCGGCCTGCACCATCACCGGCTCGCCCTGCGGCGACGGCGGCACGTTGAGCGGACCCTTGCAGCGGAACCACTCGCCCTCATGCTCGAGAATGTTGAGCTTGTCGCGGTCGAAGAACAGGCCCGACTCCTTGTCGCGGACGAACACATCCTCGCCCCACGAGTTCCACAGCCCGCGCACGACGCGCGCGAACTCGCGCCCGCGGCTGTAGCGATCCGCCTTCTCCAGGTGTTTCTCAAGGCCGAAGCTGTCGGCTTCCGCCTTGTTGGCCGACGTCACCAGGTTCCAGCCGGCGCGCCCGCCGCTGATCAGGTCGAGCGAGGCGAAGCGCCGCGCCAGCGCATAGGGCTGGTCGTAGGTCGAGGTCGAGGTGCAGACGAGGCCTAGATGCTCCGTATGCTGGGCGAGCGCGCACATCAGCGTGAAGGGCTCGATCCAGGTGCCGAAGGAATCGCGCTCCATGGCTTCGAGGGATCCGCGCCAGAAAGTGACGCTGTCCGCCATGAAGAACATGTCGAACAGCCCGCGTTCTGCGGTCTTCGCCAGCTCGATCAAATGCGGAAGGTTGGCGCCCGAATCCGGCACGCCGTCGGGATGTCGCCACGCGGCCATGTGATGGCCGCACTGCCAGTAGAACATGCCGAGCTTCATCTGGCGTGTCTTGCCGGTCATGCCGTTCCTCCCGACGGTTATCTTGCGTCTATCCTAGGACAGGACCGGGACGGACGGAACCGGGAGAGAAACCTACGATCCAGGCTTCATCGTAAGGCCCTTCTTCCGGAGCGCCTTGGCGCCGAGCCATGTCCCGATGTCGCTGTTGTAGGAGATCATCGGATAGAAATCCGGACGGCGACTGCCCCGCAGACCGCCGCTCTCCGGCTTGACGACCCGCTCCTTTTTGTATGCGCCCTTCTCGTCCGGGTCGTATTTATCCCTCTTTTTATAAGTGGCTGCCGTGCGCCCTCCAGCCGTGTGTTCGAATTTGTATTCATGAAGCAGTCCTCGCGCCTCAAGTCGGCGATAC
>JAYQUR010000483.1:0-2073 GCA_038148075.1 Alphaproteobacteria bacterium
CGTCAAGGCCGACCCTATCGAGGCCCGGCCAGTAGTAGCCCGCGGTCAGCAGCGGCACCGGTTCGGCCCACTCCGCGCCTGTCCCGCTCAGGTGCGCCGCATAGGCGAGAAACCCGTCGGCGTTCGCCGGGCCGCCCTGCAGCAGATACTGCCAAAGACGGTGCTGCGCCTCGGCGGGGAGCGTCGAGTGCTGCGCGAGATCCGGGTCGGGCTGGTCGTCGCCGGGAACCGCGGCAAAGCCGATGCCGCGATCGCGGCAGACCGATGCGACTTGCTCCAGTCCGTAGGACCAGTAGCTCGCGCCGCCGAGCAGGCGGACGACGACGAGCCGCGCGCGGGCGACGATCTTCTCGACATAGAGATCGACCGACATCGGGTGGGAAAGCTGCAGAAAGTTGGCGAGCCGCAGGCTGGGCGAAATTCCGGACGCGCGCCCTTTCGCGGCGGCGAGGGCCGCTAGCTCCGTGTCGGCCGCGGACAGCACCACGATATCGCCCGGCGTCTGGTCGAGATCGACCGCGTCCGAGCCGTCGGAGACGACGCCGGGCTTCGTGGCGAGAAGATGCATCGGCGTCCCGTCTCAGCCCCGAAGGGAAGTTTCGATGGCCGCGCGGTCGAGCCCGGTCAGTCCGATGACGACAAGGCGCGTCGCGCGCGGTTCGCCGTCGCCCCACGGCCGGTCGAAATAATGCTGGATGCGCGCGCCGACGCCCTGGACGATGAGGCGCATGTCGCGGCCCGCAACCGAGGCGAAGCCCTTCACGCGCAGGATGTCGTGGTCGCGCACAGCGGCCTCGATCCGGCCGACGAGATCGGCGGGATTGGAAAGCTCGCCGACCTCTACCTCGAAGCTCTCGAATTCGTCGTGGTCGTGGTCGTCCTCGTCGTCGTGGTGCGACGGGCGCGCGGCGAGATCGTCCTCGGCCGCGGCGTCGAGGCCGAGCAGCACGCCCGGATCCACGGTGCCGTTGGCGGTGGAGACGAGCCGCACGCCCTGCCGCAGCCGCGCGCCGATCTCGGCGCGGACGGCCTCGGCGGCGGTCTCGCTCATCAGGTCGATCTTGTTCAGGAGAACCACGTCGGCGCAGGCGAGCTGGTCCTCGAACAGCTCGTGCAGCGGGCTCTCGTGATCGAGCTCATCGTCGGCGGCGCGCTGTGCATCGACGCGGTCGGGATCGTCGGCGAATCGGCCGTCGGCGACCGCGGGCCCGTCGAGTACCGCGACGACGCCGTCGACCGTCACCCGCGTCCGCACCTCGGGCCAGCCGAACGCCTGGACGAGCGGTTTGGGCAGCGCGAGGCCGGAGGTCTCGATTATTATGTGATCGGGCGGCTCGGGCAGCGCGAGGATCTTCTCGATTGTCGGCAGGAAATCGTCGGCCACCGTGCAGCAGATGCAGCCGTTGGCGAGCTCGAAGATGTCCTCGTCGGTGCAATCCGGATTGCCGCAGCCCTTCAGCAGCTCGCCGTCGACGGCGAGGTCGCCGAACTCGTTGATGACAAGCGCGAGCTTCCGGCCGCGGGACCTTTCGATAAGGTGGCGGATCATGGTGGTCTTGCCGGCACCGAGAAAGCCGGTGACCACGGTTGCGGGGATCTTGCGGGCGACTGCCATGTTCGTTCCGCCTCCTCAGCGGTCCATTCGATGCGCATCGCCCGATGCCTCCTCGCGGCGCACACCCCGGGCCGCGACTGACGATACGGCCGGCGTCCGGTCTCCTGGCTGACGGGTCGTCGCCCCGGCCCGGCCTTCCAGCGGATTACCGCCGTGGCCATTCGGGTGGGACTCGCCGTTCACAGTTGCGGGGGCAGCCGGGGCCGGGCGCAAACGCCCGCCCCGTTCCCGGTTCGTCGGCGTCCGCGATGGTATTGGACGCCCGGCGGCGGGGCAAGAGCGCTTCCGCGGCCGTTAATGGCGACGTAACGAATTTGGCTAAAAATGCGCGCACCTACGTGAAAACCGGTGCCCCATGTCCATCAAAGCCAAAATTACCGCCGCGATCGCAATTCTCGGAATTCTGTACGGAATTTCGTCTGCCGTAACGGCGCTGTTCGAACACCGCGTGTCCGAAA
>JAYQUR010000484.1:0-2066 GCA_038148075.1 Alphaproteobacteria bacterium
CGCAAGGATAGACCCAATCCGGGTATTGCGGGTTGAAGATATAGAGCGGCGACCCGCAGGTCTTGCAGAAATGCTTGCGCGAATACCCGAGCCCGTCCGCCTCGTACGCGCCGCGGTGGTTGTTGGCGGACCGGTACACAGTCACGTTGTCCGCGCCTTCCACGTTCAGCGTCGCGGCGTCGCCCATGATGTTGACGGCATAGCCGGCGCCGCCGCTCTTCCGGCACTTCGCGCAGTAGCAGCGGTTAAACGGGTAGGGCGTGTGCGACTCGATTGTAAATTTCACCGCGCCGCAATGGCAGGAGCCTTCGAGTTTCATGGTAGCCTCCAATGTGAACGTCTCGTCTCGCGCCCTCCGATCCTATCTCCCGTACCGGCCTTTTCGCCAGAACGGTAAATCCTGTATGTTCCCGGCGCTTGAGGACCGGGTAAAAGGAATGGACGACACATGGCCGAGAATTTCCGCGAACTGATCGACGATCTCCGCGATGCGGATCAGCTTATCGAGATCGACAAGCCGGTCGATATCCGCCACATCGCGACGCTGGTCGATCAGTCCGAGAAGGCGCTGATGTTCACCAACGTCAACGGCTACGACATGCCTGTCGTATCGGGCGTGACGAACAGCCGCGAACGGCTGGCCATCGCGGCCGGTTGCGATTTCTCCGAGATCGAGGCGCGGCTCCGCGAAGGCCTCGACCGCCCGATCGAACCCGAATTCGTCAATACGGGTCCTGCCCGCGAGGTCTATGTCGAGGGCGACGACGTCGATCTCTACAACATGCCCATCCCGCTGTTCTCGGTTCTCGACGGCGGGCCGATGATAACCGCCGGGGTCACGCTGTCGCGCGATCCCGACGACGGGGAAGACGCATCGATCAACGCGGGCGTCTACCGCTTCCTCGTCAAGGAAAAGAACCTGACGGGCATCGATATCGTCACGCCCAACAATCTTCACCGCTACGCCGCCAAGGCATACGAGAAGGGCGAGCCGCTGCCGATTTCGATCAATATCGGCACCCATCCGTTCGAACTGATCTGCTCGACCTACAAGGCGCGCGCCGGCGTGTCGGAGCTAGGCATCGCCGGCGGGATGCGCGGCAAGGGCGTGCCGCTGACCCAGTGCCAGACCATCGACATGCCGTGCATCGCAGACGCGGAGATCGTGCTGGAGGCGGAAATCCTGCCGACCGGCTGGACGCAGCCGGAAGGACGGTTCGGGGAATTCACCCGCCTGATGGGCGGTCTTCACTGGAACCCGCACGTGCGGATCAAGGCGGTCTCGATGCGCAAGAACCCCCTCTACTACGCGCTGCACATGCCGTGGGAAAACATCTGGCCGTCGGGTCCGATCTACGAGGCGGCAGTGCGACGCGTTCTCGACGAGGCCGGCGTGAACGTCACCGCCGTCAACATCACGCCGGGCGGATGCTGCCACTGGCACGCGATCGTGGCCATCAAACCGCTGCCGGGCGACGGCAAGAACGCGATCACGGCGGCGCTCTCGGTCGCCGACATGAAACAAGTGACCATCGTCGACGACGATATCGACATCTTCGATCCGGTCGACGTCGAATGGGCCGTCGCGACGCGCGTCCAGGCCGACCGCGACGTCGTCATCATTTCGGGCGCGCGCTCGAAACCGCTCGATCCGTCGCTGCCGCCGCCCGGGCCTTATTCCCGTGTGCCGACGACCGCGAAGATGGGCATCGACGCGACGATCCCCGATAACGTTCCGCGCGAACGGTTTCACCGGATCGCCTACGCCTATGCGGACGAGGTGCGGCTTGAGGACTTCATCGGCGGTTCCAACGGAAAGGCGCCCGAGTTGGAACCGATCCTCAACGAAAAGCTCGCAAGCGCGATCAAACAGACGATCTCCGAGCAGCCGCTCTATTTCGCGGAGTTGTGCGAGAAGTTCGTGACCCACGGCTTCCAGGCCGTGACGCGGGCCATCGGCACGCTGCACGAGAACGGCATTCTCTGGCAGGACGCCGAGGGCCGGTTCTGTCTGAAGGGATCGGAGTTCGCGGCGGTGCCGCCGAAGCGATAGCGCCCGGCGGAAC
>JAYQUR010000485.1:0-2066 GCA_038148075.1 Alphaproteobacteria bacterium
GGATGTATCTGCCTCGTAACAGCATGTAACCGCCCACTAACCGTTTATTTTATCTATATTTTCAATGGCCCCTCCGGCGTCGTGGTTTGCTATCTTCTCAAGGGCGACGGCCGTTCGAATCAAACCGGCTCCGAAAAATACAACCATTGATTTAGTTCGAATTTGCGCCAAAGGCTGTACAGAACCGGGTGCGGCAAACGGCGATGCGCCTGCCGCGACGGCCGTCGCCAACCGGACAGGCGCAAGATTGTTCGGCGGTGCGTAGTTGCCCGCCGCGCCTAAGGACTTGCCCCGATATTCCGCATGGCGCCAAACCGATATGAGTACCGCGAACGCCGCTCCGCAGGGCGGGAAGACAGGAAGGGTGCCGAGTCGATGAACAAAAACCGCAGCCGCCGCGACGTTCTTGGGTGGATCGCGACAGGGGCGATCGCCTGTCCGACCTGCCTTGCGTTGGGGAAAGCCCACGCCGCCGAAAGCGCCGGACATTCCGTTCACTGGGACTATACGGGCGAGGGCGCCCCCGCGAACTGGGGCGGCCTCGAACCGCGCTTCCGGGTCTGCGAGCTCGGCGTCGAACAGTCGCCGATAGACCTCAAGAGCGCTACCCGCGCCGAACTGGGCCAGGTGCGTCCCTACTTCCAGCCGATGCGCATGCGCGTGCTGAACAACGGTCATACGGTTCAGGTCAACGCCGAACCCGGCAGCTACAGCGAAATCGCCGGCAGCCGCTACGAGCTGCTGCAGTTCCATTTCCATCATCCGAGCGAGCACACGCTCAACGGGGAGACGTTCCCGCTCGAGGTTCACTTCGTGCACCGCGGCGAACAAGGACAACTGGCCGTCCTCGGCGTGTTCTTCCGCCAGGGAAACACCAATCTCGAGCTTGCCAAGGTCTTCGACTCGATGCCGGCGGACGCGACACCCGAGCGCGAAACGGGCGTGACGCTCGACCCGGAGCGCCTGTTGCCGCCGTCCCGCGTCTACTACCGCTACATGGGTTCGCTGACGACGCCGCCGTGTTCGCAGAACGTGCTGTGGACGGTTTTCCGCGATCCGATCGAAGCATCGCGCGAACAGGTGCAGCAGTTCTCGCAGATCTTCCCGCTGAACGCCCGTCCCATTCAACCGCTCAACGCGCGGTTCCTGCTCGAAAACTCATAAGTCTCAAACTCCAAAACTCGTAGGTCCAAGAATGCCGAACACCAGCATCGTCAAGCAGACAGGCTTCTTCGCGCGCATGAGCCTGCGCCTCAAAACCTATCTCGGGTTCGCGGCCCTCCTCGCCGCCATTCTGGTGATCGGCATCGTCGCATTGACGTCGAACCGGACGGTCGACCACGACGTGACCCTTTTCAGCGATGCCGTCGTACTCGCGGGGCAGGTCCAGGAACTGGAGCGTGACACCGTCGAACTGCGCGGGTTCGTGCGCACCTATTTCCTGTCAGGCGACGAACGCGACGCGGCGCTGGCCAAAGCCAACATCGAGGAACTGCTCGACACGGCAAAACGCGCCGTCGCCGCCGCCGACGATCCGGTGCGCCGGCAGGAGCTTCAGGAGATCGCCGACCGCCTGGCGCATGAGGCGGAGGTGTTCGACGATTTCGCCGCCCAGCGCCGCAAGCTGGCCGAAATCGTCACGCAGCAGATCGAGGTCGGCGGCGCGGCGCTGGTCGAAGAGATCAAGGCGCTCGGCAAGACGGCAGCCCGAAGCGGCAACAGCAACGCGGTGGTGCTGTCGGGGACCGCTGTCGAACTCGCGCTCAAGTTGGAACTCGAAATCGAGATTCTGCTGGCGCGTCACGAATCGGAACGCGCCGAGAAGGCACGCGACCTCATCGCCGAGCTCGAAAACACCCTGGCGGGCATCGCCGCAACGGCAACTGCCGGCCCCGTGCGCACCGCCTACGACACCGTGGCGACCCAGGCGCAGGCCTTTTTCGCCGCGTTCGGAGCGGCGGAAGAGATCAGCCAGGAGCTCGAACGCCTTCTCGATCGTGACACCGGAGTCCTGTCCCGCGGCCTGACCGAAATCGCCGAGGAACTCGACCACGTTCTCGACGAAC
>JAYQUR010000486.1:0-2063 GCA_038148075.1 Alphaproteobacteria bacterium
ATTCGGGCATCAAGGAGCCCAAGGACCTCGCCGGCAAGCGGATCGGAACGCCGCTCTATACGCAGACGGCGGCGATCTGGATACGCGGAGACCTCGAGAACATCTACGGCGTCGATCTGTCGGGCGTGCAATGGATACAGGGCGCCGTCGAGAAGGCGGGAACGCACGGCGATCCGCCGGCCCCGCCGCAGCTTCTCAAGCCTATCGAGATCACGCCGAATACGTCGGACAAGTCGCTGTCCCGGATGCTGGCCGACGGCGATATCGACGCGATCCTGGGGTCGCGGATGCCGGATTCGGTGCGCACCGACCCCGACCGGGTCGCGCACTTATGGCCCGATTTTCGGGATGAGGAAAAACGCTACTACCAGGAGCACCGCATTCACCCGATCATGCACACGGTCGTGATCCGCAAAGACGTCTACGAGAAGAACAAGTGGATCGCGCAAAGCCTGTTCAAGGCGTTCCTCGCGGCGAAGGACTGGGCGGTGGACCGGATGTATTTCTCCGGCGCGCAGAAATACATGCTGCCATGGCTGTTCGACGATCTTCGCGAGATCGACGAGGTGTTCGGCGGCGACCCGTGGCCCTATGGCATCGACGAGAACCGGCCGACGCTGGAAGCCTTCGTCAAATACATGCACCAGCAGAACTTCATTCCCGAAGAGATCGCCGTCGACGATCTGTTCGCGCCGATCCACGGCAGGGTGGACTGAACGGCCGACCGGTCAGTCGTCCTTGCCGAAAATATCCGTCAACCGCGCGCCCTCGTAGAATGTCTTCTTGAACGCTTCGCGTTCGGAATAGCGCTTGTACCAGTTCGCGAGGGCGGGCTTTTCGAACACGATGTCGCCGAGGCCGAGATCGATCATCCGGTCGACGGTCGGCATGTAGGCCGCGTCGGCGAGGGTGATCTCCGCGCCCATGATCCACGGCCGCCCGTCGGAGGCAAGCGCGTCGTTGAAACGCCGCGCGGCCTGATCCAGCCGGTCGATGGCCTCGTTCGTTTCCTCCGCGCCGAAACCGACCTTATTCATCCGTTTGTAGAAATGCTTCCGCACCGGGTGACGGTCGGCCATCTCCTGGTACTTTTCGTCTTCCATGTCGGCGTACCGCTTCGCGAGGTACTTGTTGAAGGACGGCACCCGGATTGCGGGAGTCGGTACTTCTTCGAGATAGCGCAGCCACTTGCGCATGTGCGCGCGGCCGACCGGATCGGCCGGGGACATCGGGCGGTCGGGAAATATCTCTTCGAGATACTCCATGATCACCGAGGAATCGACGATGACGTCGTCGCCGTGCGTGATCGTCGGCACTACCCCGTTGGGGTTGAGCGAAAGGTACCAGTCTGTCAGGTGCTCCCGGTTCTTGTGATCCACGATCCTGTCCTCGTAGGGAATACCCTTTTCCCACATGAGAAGCCTGACCTTCTGGCTGCAGGTCGACTGGGGGAAGTTGTAGAGCGTGATGGTGGCCATTCGGTTCTCCGTGTTCCCGCGGGAGGGATCAGTTTCGGTTGGCAGCAAGGTTGGCGGTGCGGACGCGGGCGGTGGAGCCCCGCACGATCAGTTCGGGGCGCAGTGTCGTCGCGCGCGCCGGGGAGTCCGGCGTCTCAAGTAGCTGTATGAGCCGGCGCGCTGCTTCCCGGCCCATTTCGTATTGCGGAATCCGGATCGTCGTGAGCGGCGGCGCCACCCGGTCGACGAACGGCATGTCGTTGAACCCCGTGACCGAAATATCATGCGGACAGGACCGGCCTGCCTCGGCGATCGCCTCGTACGCGCCGAGCGCAAGGAGGTCGTTGGCTGCGACGATCGCGGTGAATTCGTGTCCGGCCGCGATAAGTTCGGCGGCGGCGCGCAGGCCTTCGTCCTCGGAGAAGGCGGCTGTCCCGGCGATTAGTCCGTCCTCCGCCTCCAGTCCTTCGAGCGCCATCGCCGAGAGGAAGCTCCGGCGCCGGACCTCGCCCGTCGACAGCGTCTGCGGACCGGCGATGTGGGCGATGCGCGTATGCCCTAGCCCCTTCAGGTGGGAGACGGCCTGCGCGATGCCCATCGCATCGT
>JAYQUR010000487.1:0-2049 GCA_038148075.1 Alphaproteobacteria bacterium
ACAAGATCGGCGAGGTGCATGACGGCGCCGCGACGATGGACTGGATGGAGCAGGAACAGGAGCGCGGCATCACGATCACGTCGGCCGCGACGACCTGCTTCTGGAAAGACCACCGCATCAACATCATCGACACCCCGGGCCACGTCGACTTCACCATTGAGGTCGAGCGCAGCTTGCGCGTCCTCGACGGCGCCGTCGCGGTGTTCGACAGCGTCGCCGGCGTCGAGCCGCAGTCCGAGACCGTGTGGCGCCAGGCCGACCGCTATCGCGTGCCGCGCATCTGCTTCGTCAACAAGATGGACCGCACGGGCGCCAACTTCTTCCGCACCGTCGACATGATCGTCGACCGCCTTGGCGCGACGCCGCTGGTGATCCAGCTGCCGCTCGGTGCCGAGTCCGACTACATCGGTCTGATCGACCTGATCGAGAACCGCGCCATCGTCTGGGAAGACGAGTCGCTCGGCGCCAAGTTCAATTATCAGGACATTCCGGCCGAGTATGCCGAGCAGGCCGCCGAATACCGCGCGAAGCTGATCGAGCTTGCCGTCGAGCAGGATGATGCCGCCCTCGAGGCCTATCTCGAAGGCAACGAGCCGGACCTCGCGACGCTCAAGAAGTGCATCCGCAAGGGCGCGATTTCGGGCGCTTTCGTGCCGGTGCTGAACGGTTCGGCATTCAAGAACAAGGGCGTCCAGCCGCTGCTCGACGCCGTCGTCGACTTCCTGCCCTCGCCCGTCGATGTCGATCACGTGACCGGTCATCTGCCGGACAGCGAGACCGAGGTCGAGCGCAAGACCAGTGACGAAGAGCCCTTCGCCGGCCTCGCCTTCAAGATCATGACCGACCCGTTCGTCGGTTCGCTGACGTTCGTCCGCGTCTACTCGGGCGTCCTTGAAAGCGGGACCTCGGTGCTCAACACCGTCAAGAACAAGAGAGAGCGGATCGGACGCATGCTCCAGATGCATGCGAACAGCCGCGAAGACATCAAGGAAGCGCGCGCCGGCGACATCGTCGCGATTGCCTCGCTCAAGCTGACCACCACGGGCGACACGCTGTGCGCCGAGGACAAGCCGGTCGTGCTGGAGCGCATGGACTTCCCCGATCCCGTCATCGAGATCGCGGTCGAGCCGAAGAC
The DNA here is from genome assembly GCA_038148075.1 of Alphaproteobacteria bacterium. Taxonomy (GTDB): domain Bacteria; phylum Pseudomonadota; class Alphaproteobacteria; order MPNO01; family UBA830; genus JAYQUR01. The sequence goes on from JAYQUR010000487.1 coordinate 1,136, forward strand.
CAAGAACGACCAGGAAAAGATGGCGACGGCGCTCAACCGTCTCGCCCAGGAAGATCCCTCGTTCCAGGTGTCCTCGGACAACGAAAGCGGCCAGACGATCATCAAGGGGATGGGCGAGCTCCACCTCGAAATCATCGTCGATCGCATGCGGCGCGAGTTCAAGGTCGAGGCCAATGTCGGTGCGCCGCAGGTGGCCTACCGCGAGACCATCACCAAGGCCGCCGAGATCGACTACACGCACAAGAAGCAGACCGGTGGCTCGGGCCAGTTCGCGCGGATCAAGCTTGCCTTCGAGCCGCTGGAGCCGGGTACCGGCTTCCAGTTCGAGGACGAGATTCGCGGCGGTTCGGTCCCCAAGGAATACATTCCGGGCGTCCAGAAAGGTCTGATCTCGGTCGCGGATTCGGGCGTGCTTGCCGGATTCCCGTTGATCGACTTCAAGGTGCGGCTGATCGACGGCGCCTACCACGACGTCGACTCGAGCGTCATGGCCTTCGAAATCGCTGCCCGCGCGGCGCTGCGCGAGGCGGTGCCGAAGCTCGGGGTCAAGCTGCTCGAGCCGGTGATGAAGGTCGAGGTCGTGACGCCGGAAGAATACATGGGTGACGTCATCGGCGATCTGAACAGCCGCCGCGGCCAGATCAACGCGACCGAGCCGCGTGGCAATGCGACGGTGATCCGCGCGATGGTGCCGCTGGCCAACATGTTTGGCTACGTCAACACGCTGCGCTCCATGTCGCAGGGTCGTGCGCAGTTCACCATGCATTTCGATCACTATGAACAGGTTCCCCAGGCGGTGTCGGACGAAGTCCGCGCCAAGCTGGCGTAGCCGTTGGTCAACATCGCAAGGTTGGAGATTTAAGCGATGGCGAAAGCGAAGTTTGAACGTACGAAACCGCACTGCAACATCGGGA
>JAYQUR010000488.1:0-2047 GCA_038148075.1 Alphaproteobacteria bacterium
GCGCCGGGCAATCGTTGTTCGGCGCAATGTCGAAGAACGGGAAATCGTCGGCGCGCGGCATGCAGTAATCCATGAACGAACCCGCCAGGATCTGGCCCGTTTCCGCATCGTAGGCGTTGTGCTCGAACAGCGCCTGGCCGACGCCCTGTGCGATGCCGCCGTGGATCTGACCCTCCACGATCACCGGATTGATGAGCCGGCCCACGTCGTCCACCGTCGCATAGCGCACGACCGAGAGCGCGCCGGTCTCCGGGTCGATCTCGACCTCGCAGGCGGCTACGCCGTTGGGATGCGCCGGCAGGCGGTAGTCGACGATATCGCTTTCCTCCAGCGGACCGGCCAGTTCCTCCGGCACGTCGCCGGACGCGGCCATCGCGGCGAGCGAGAACAGGTCGACCTCGCGGTCGGTGCCGGCGACGGTGAACCGTCCCTGGGCGTATTCGATGTCCGCGACGGCCGTCTCCAGGACGTGAGCGGCGATTTCGCGCGCCTTTGCGATGATCTTGTCGCTTGCCTGCACGAGAACCGTACCCCCAAGCCGCATCGACCGGTCCGAATGGGTGCCGCCGCCTGCGACGGAGCTGTCGGTATCGCCGAAGGAGATGTCGATCCGGTCTTCCGGTACCTGGAGCATATCCGACACGACCTGCGCGAATACCGTCTCGTGACCCTGTCCCGAAGACTGCGTACCGACGACCGCTTCGATGCGGCCGTCCGGTCGCACCCGAATGTCCGCCCGTTCCATCGGCGCGCCCGACGGCGCTTCGAGATAGGTGGCGATGCCGATGCCGGCGAGCCGGCCGCGCGCTTCCGCGGCCGCGCGGCGTGCCGGGAATCCCTTCCAGTCCACGGCCGCGGCGGCGCTCTCCAGGTTCTGCGCGAATGCGCCGGAATCGAAGCGCGGGCCGAGCGGCGTCTGGAACGGCAGGCACTCCGGCGCAATGAGGTTGCGCCGCCGGATTTCTATCCGGTCGATGCCGAGCTCTCCGGCGGCGATATCGAGCATCCGCTCGACAAGGAACGTCACCTCCGGCCGGCCGGCGCCGCGATAGACCGAGATCGGCACGGTATTTGTCACGACGCCGCGGCCAGACATGTGGACGGCGCGGACATTATAGGGGCCGCCCGCCAGCCGCTGCAGGTTGCCGGCTATGGAGAAGGAGACGGGGTACGCGCCGAGACTGGTGACGTAATCGATGCGGATGCCGAGGATGCGTCCGTCCCTGTCGAGCGCAAGTGCGGCGTCGCCCGCGGTGTCCCGTGCCTGGTAGTCCGACAGGAACGTCTCGCTCCGCGTCGCGGTCCATTTGACGGGCCGACCGGTGCGCTGCGCCGCCCAGACGAGCAGCGGATACTCGCCGTTTGCGCAGGACCGCGCGCCGAATCCGCCGCCGACGTCGCGGGTGATCACGCGGACCTTGTCCGGCGGCATGTTGAGGGCGGTCATGACGGCGAACTTGAACTTGTGCACGCCCTGGCTCTGCGCATGCAGCGTCGCGACGCCTGTCTCCGGGTCTATCCCGGCGACCGCCGCGCGGGGTTCCAGCGGGATCGCCGAGATGCGCTGGCTCAGCGCGTCGAGCCGGACGACGTGATCGGCCGACGCGAACGCCTTCTCGGTCGCTTCGGGATCGCCGCGCGAGAATTCGATGCACTGGTTGCCGCTCTCGAACAGCACCGGCGCGCCCGGCGCCAAGGCTTCCCGGGCGGCGACGACAGCCGGCAAAGGCTCGTAATCCACGGCGACCCGTTCGGCAGCGTCGAGCGCCGCGGACGGCGTTTCCGCAACGACGATCGCCACCGGATCGCCGACATGGCGGACCCGGTCGCTGGCGATAGGCACGTGCCGCGGCGCGCCGCCCGGCGGTGCCGCGTCGTCGGGGAAGGCGGGGAGCGTCGTGTCCGCATAATCGACCCCCATCAGCAGGTGATCGATGACGCCGTTCCCGTCGGCCAGGTAATCCGCGCCGGTGAGCACGGCGAGGACGCCCGGCGCGGCGGCGGCGGCGGTGACGTCGACGCCCCGCACCCGGGCGTGGGCGTGCGG
>JAYQUR010000489.1:0-2039 GCA_038148075.1 Alphaproteobacteria bacterium
TCGCAGGGCAGGGTCGCGGACGATACCGCCCTTGCCGACCTCGCCCTTGCCGACTTCGAACTGCGGCTTGATCAGGGCCGCGAGATGCGCGCCAGGCCGAACGAACGTCAACGGTACCGGCAGCACTTTCTCGAGTCCGATGAAGCTCGCGTCACAGACGACGATATCGACCGGCTCTGGAATCTGTTCTTCCGTCAACGCGCGCGCGTTGGTGCGTTCCAGCACGACGACGCGATCGTCCTGACGGAGCTTCCAGTGAAGCTGACCGTAGCCGACATCGACCGCGTAGACGCGCGCCGCGCCGCGCGACAGCAGGACATCCGTGAAGCCGCCGGTCGACGCGCCGACGTCGAGGCCGACGGCGCCGGTCACGTCGAGATCGAACGCTTCGAGCGCGCGTTCGAGCTTCAGTCCGCCGCGCGACACCCAGGGATGTTCGCGGCCGCGCACTTCGAGCGGAATGTCGGCTGCGACGGGCGTGCCGGGCTTGTCGATGCGCTTTTCGCCGGAAAAGACGTTGCCGGAGCGAATGAGCGCCTGGGCCTGCGTGCGCGTTTCGGCAAGGCCGCGTTCGACCAGCAGGATGTCTGGGCGCTGGCGGGCGGGCGTCGGTCAGGCCCTCCCGCGGGCGAATGCCGTCTCGGCGTCCGAGCCGAGCGCCGACAGGGCGGTTGCGACGATACCCGATGCAGACAGGCCGGCGATCTCGACCTGCCGCTGCGGGGTATCCTGATCGAGAAACGCGTCGGGCATGACCATCGGACGGAACCGGAGGCCGGCGTCGAAAATTCCCTGCGTCGCAAGGAACTGCGCAACCTGCGAGCCGAATCCGCCGACCGCCCCCTCCTCGACCGTCACCAGCACCTCGTGCTCGGCCGCCAGCCGGCGAACCAGGTCCTCGTCCAGCGGCTTGGCGAAACGCGCATCGGCGACCGTCGTCGACAACCCGTGCGAGGTGAGCTCCTCCGCCGCTTCCAGGCAGTCCTGCAGGCGGGTGCCGTAGGACAGCAGCGCGATCTTGGTGCCCTCGCGCAGCACGCGACCCTTGCCGATGGGCAGTATCTCGCCACGCGCCGGCATGTCTACGCCGACGCCCTCGCCGCGCGGATAGCGGAAAGCGCACGGGCCGTCGTCGAACGCCGCGGCGGTCGCGATCATGTGGACGAGTTCCGCCTCGTCCGCCGGCGCCATGACCGTCATGTTCGGCAGACAGCACAGATAGGCGATGTCGAACGCGCCGCAATGGGTCTGCCCGTCGGCGCCGACGTAACCGGCACGATCCAGCGCGAAGCGGACGGGGAGGTTCTGCAGCACGACGTCGTGGACGATCTGGTCGAAGGCGCGCTGCAGGAAGGTGGAGTAGATCGCAGCGAACGGCTTCATGCCGTCGGCGGCGAGCCCGCCCGCGAAAGTAACCGCGTGCTGCTCGGCGAGGCCGACGTCGAACGTGCGCTCGGGAAAGGCTTCCCCGAACAGATCGATTCCGGTGCCCGACGGCATCGCAGCGGTAATCGCGACGATTTTCTCGTCGCGGCGCGCCTCGTCGACCAGACTTTCGGCGAACACCCTGGTGTAGCTCGGCGCGTTCGCCTTGCCTTTGGCCAGCGCGCCGGTGACGACGTTGAACTTTCCGACGCCGTGATACTTGTCGTCCGACCGTTCGGCCGGCTCGTAGCCCTTGCCCTTCTGCGTGACGACGTGCACCAGCACGGGGCCTTCCGCCTCGTCGTCGCGAACGTTGCGAAGAACGGGAACAAGGTGATCCATGTTGTGACCGTCGATCGGCCCGACATAGTAGAAACCGAGCTCCTCGAACAGCGTTCCGCCTGTCAGCATGCCGCGGGCGTATTCCTCGGCGCGCTGAGCCGCCTTTTTCATCGGGCGCGGGAATTTCTCGGACATATGCCGGCCGATATCGCGCAAGGACCGGTAGGACTTCGACGAGATCAGCCGCGACAAATAGGCCGACAGCGCCCCCACCGGCGGTGCGATCGACATGTCGTTGTCGTTCAGGATGACGATCAGCTTGTTGTGCATGG
>JAYQUR010000490.1:0-2039 GCA_038148075.1 Alphaproteobacteria bacterium
GTGTGCACGCCACCATCTAGGAACTGCACCAGAACCGGGTGAGCGCGGTAAACGGCATGTAAGGCGGTTCCCGGGGCGGAGCCCTGTGGACATCCGAGCCTGTTTGGCCGCGCGCAATTGCGCTAAACCTAGCGTCATGGCTGCCTCGAAATCCCCCGCCGGTGCCGCAACGGCCCGCCTCTATCTGATCGACGGTTCCGGGTTCATTTTCCGGGCTTTTCACTCCAGCCCGCTGGAGGCGTTCCGCCGTTCCGACGGCGTCTATACGAATGCCGTCAACGGCTACTGCTCGATGCTGCTCAAGATGATCGACCGGGCGCGCGACGACGGCGCCTATGACTACATGGCGGTCATCTTCGACGCCGCGCGGAAGAACTTCCGCAACGACATCTATCCCGAATACAAGGCCAACCGTGACGAGCCGCCCGAGGAGCTGCGCCCCCAGTTCCAACTGATCCGCGAGGCCACCGTGGCTTTCGGTCTGCCGTCCATCGCTGTCGAGGGCTATGAGGCCGACGACCTGATCGCGACCTATGCCCGCGAGGCCGAGGCACGCGGGATCGAGACCATCGTCGTGTCGTCCGACAAGGACCTGATGCAGCTCGTGCGCGAACACGTGCGCATGTTCGATCCCATGAAGGACCTCGTGATCGGCGAGGACGAGGTGATGGACAAGTTCGGCGTAACGCCGGACAAGGTGGTCGATGTGCAGTCGCTCGCCGGCGATTCCACTGACAATGTGCCCGGCGTCCCTGGCATTGGCGTGAAGACAGCCGCCCAGTTGCTGGAGGAGTATGGTGATCTCGACACGCTTCTTGCGCGCGCCGAGGAGATCAAGCAGCCCAAGCGCCGCCAGAACCTGATCGAGTTCGCCGAGCAGGCGCGAATCTCGCGCGAGCTGGTCCGCCTGAAGGACGATGTCAAGACCGAACACAGCATCGACGACTTTGCCCTGAAGGAGCCCGATCCGGCGACGGTCGTGGAGTTCCTCAAGGCGATGGAGTTCCGCACCCTGACCCAGCGCGTGGAAAGCCGCTTCGTGGCCGAGGGCCTGATGGACCATGCCGAGGCAGGCGCGGCCATCGCCGCCGAGGCCCCCGCCGATGCTGAATACGAGCTGGTGAAGGACGAGGCCGCGATGAACCGCTGGCTCGACGAAGCCCGCGCCGCCGGCTTCGTCGCCTTCGACACCGAGACGACCTCGCTCAATGCCATGCGGGCGGAACTGGCCGGGTTCTCCCTGTCGATCCGGCTGGGCCGGGCCTGCTATGTGCCCGTCGGCCATGTGGAGCCAGCATCCGACGAACTCGACCTCGGGCTGGACGGTGACTCCGGCGGCGGCAATGGCGCGCTTAAGCAGGTGGGCCTCATCCCGGCGCTGACGGCGCTGAAGGATTTGCTCGAAGACCCGTCGGTCCTGAAGGTGGCGCACAACGCCAAGTACGACCTGCTGGTGCTGCGGCGCGCGATGGAAAAGCACCTTCCGGATGCGGGCGTTCTGGCGCCCGTGGCGCTCGACGACACCATGCTGCTGTCCTACGTGCTTGACGCGGGGCGCAACAAGCATGGCCTCGACGACCTGTCCTACCTCCACCTGGAACACGAGAACATCAAGTTCGAGGAGGTGGCGGGCAAGGGCAAGAACCAGATTCTCTTCACAGAAGTCGCGCTGGACAAGGCGCTGGACTACGCCGCCGAAGACGCGGACATGACCGGCCGCCTACACGCGCGGCTCAAGGGGCGCCTCATTGGCGATCGCATGGCGACGGTCTATGAGACCATCGAGCGCCCACTGATCCAGGTGATCGTCGAGATGGAACGCGCGGGCATCAAGGCCGATGCGGAAACGCTGAAGGACCTGTCCAAGGATTTCGCCAAGCGGATGGCGGAACTGGAAAAGAAGGCTCACGAGCTTGCAGGCGAGGAGTTCAACGTTGGCTCACCCAAGCAGCTGGGCGAGATCCTGTTCGACAAGCTGGGCCTCGAAGGCGGCAAGAAGGGCAAGACCGGAGCCTATACCACCTCGGCCGACGTGCTCG
>JAYQUR010000491.1:0-2038 GCA_038148075.1 Alphaproteobacteria bacterium
TCCTACGTCTGCTACATCAAGGGCGTCAGCCGGGTGCACAGCCAGAACATCCTCGGCATCCTGTTCGACATGATCAAGTCGCCGGAGGCCACCTGCCGCTTCGAATGGACCGAGGGCATGCTCGCGGTCTGGGACAACCGCGTCGTCCAGCACCGCGCGGTGAAGGATTACGAGGGCGACGCCCAGCGCGTCCTCTACCGTTGTACGATGACTGCATGAGACCGTCATGACCCTGACCCGTAGCGACGTTCTCATTGCCGCCGACGCGCTGGCCGCGCGCCTGTCCGACGCATCTCTCGTCCTGCTCGACGTCAGCGACGATCTGGAAACCGCGCCGCTTGAGCGCCCGGTGATTCCGGGCGCGATCCCCGTCTCGCTCGCCGCCGACATTTCCGGTCCGGCGACGACGGAGGGCGGCCGCCGCCCGCTGCCCGATCCAGCCGTGCTTCAGGAAACGCTGCGCCGCTGGGGCATAGACGGGGACACGCTTGTCGTCGTGTACGACAACGCCTCAGGCGCTCAGGCGGGCCGTGCATGGTGGACGCTGCGCTGGGCGGGTCACACCAACGTGCGGCTGCTCGACGGCGGGCTGAAGGCATGGATGGCGGCGGGTAACGATACTGCTGCCGAACCGGCACGCCCCGCCGGCGGCGGCAGCGTCACCGTGGTGCCGGGTTGCATGCCGACGATCGACGCTGACGAGTCCGCCGAGATCGCACGCAACGGCGCGCTGCTCGATGCGCGCGGCAAGTCCGCCTACGAGGGCGAGGCCGACAAGCCGGCGACCGGCCACATTCCCGGCGCGGTCTCGGCTCCGGCGGGACAGACGCTTGCCGAGGACGGTACGTTCAAGTCCGACGAGGGTCTGCGCGCTCATTTCGCCGCCCTCGGCGCCGACGGCGCGCAGCCGGCCGGCGTCTATTGCGGCAGCGGCAACGCCGCCTCGTTCGAACTCGCCGCGATCTACGCCGCGGGCCTCGAAGCGCCGCTCTATGTCGGCTCGTGGTCGGCCTGGACGGGCGATCCCGACCGCCCGGTTGTGCAGGGGCCGGAACGGGGATAGCGGCGACCGTCTCTTCCGGAGCGTACCCTCCGTGCCCCGCGCGACCGCGCGGATTGACTGCGGATTCCGTCAGAATTTTTTACAGTCGCAAGCCGTCCCTGACCGGCGGCCGAACCGGTCGCGGCTGCAGGCGTATCCGGCCCTCTTAAGTCATTGTAAATAAACAATAAAATTATCGTCTGATTGGTTTCGCCGTCATCGCCTGCCTGGCACGGTTTTTGCGTGTATCGTTGCAGACCTTTTATCAAACGGACGAGAGCGCCAATCCATGCGTAAATTGACTGCACTGCTTGTTGCAACGTTTCTCGCCTTTGGCGCGAACGCGTCGTTTGCCGCTCCTGTCCTTTTCGGCCTCGGCGATACGACGCTCGAGGACGCCAGGGTCCACAGCAACCTTTATACGGTCGATACCGCCACCGGCGCCGCGACCCTGGTCGGCGATACCGGGTTCAATCTGCGTGGACTCGCGATCAACCAGTTCACCGGAAAAGCCTACGCGTCCCGCGCGGAACAGGGCAGTGGCGGAACCGGCGGTCTCTACGAGATCAATCTCTCCACCGGTGCGGCGTCGCTGATCGGCGGGACGCAGAATTACTCGGAAATGACCTTCGACGGCGCCGGAAATCTTTACGGTTACGGAACCCGCTCCGATGCGTCCGGCGCGTACGACTTTTTCAGCATCGACGTGAACACCGGCGTCGGCACGCTGTTGAACGGTTCGGCGCTCAGCTGGAACAGTTATGCCATTTTCGGCGTGGCATATTCGCCATCGGACGATGAAACCTTCCTGTACCAGTCGGATTGGGGCGCAGGGGACGGCTTGTGGACCATCGACCTGATAGACGGCACGCCGACCTTCATTGTCGACGGAACCAACAACAGCTTGCGTCCCGACCTGGCGGCCGATGACAGCGGCAACTTCTACACCACCGACCGTGTCTTTGGCGCCACCGGTACGAGTCTCTACACGCTCGA
>JAYQUR010000492.1:0-2023 GCA_038148075.1 Alphaproteobacteria bacterium
ATGCCATGCCATCTTCGCCGTCGAAAAATGGTTCTTGAGCGCGATGTCCGCATCTTCTTCCGACGGATTCGCAGCGAGGCGCGCTTCGGCGAGCTTGCGGTCGTAGAACGTATTGTAAACGCGCTCGTCGTCGTCCCACAGGAAGATATCCCCTTTCGGCACGCCGTCCACATGTATGCCCGCGGCCGAAACGAGGGTCAGCGATTCGATGCGCGCAGCCGAACGGACCGCGATTTCGAGCGCCAGCCATCCGCCCAGCGAATTTCCGACGAGGTGAACCTTGTCCTCGCCGATGGCGTCGAGAAACTCTAGGTAGAAGTAGGCGAGGTCGCCCATCCCGTCGAGCCAGTCCGGCGTATCGGACCGGCCCCAGCCGGGGTGGCTGGGCACGTAGAGCGTATAGTGCTCCGCCAGCCGCTCCATATAAGGCATCCAGTTGTGGGCGCCGCCGGCGCCGTGGAGGAACACCATCGCCGGCCCGCTGCCACCCTTCAGTACCTCGATATCGCAGCCTGCGACGCTCATCCGTTCGGAGGTGTGCCCCGTCATGTCCCCGTCATTCTCCCTGTGTGCCGAAATTAGTTAGACATCTTACCTTTATAGCCGAAATCTTCAGGCAACGGAAATTTAAGAGTCCGCATATAGGCTCCGCGCGCACCGTTGAAAGGAGTTCGTCATGGCGGCGGCCGGCATCGATCTGGATCGTGACCACGGTCAGGATTTTTCCCAGCAACTGGAAGTGGAATTTCGCGATTCCGCCTCGGATCTGCTCGAGAAGGCGGACGGTATCGTCGCGAGAGGACGTGAGGCCGGCAGTCTGTCGTCCGACGACCGCGACGCGATCTATCGTATTGCGCATACGCTCAAGGGCCTCGCGGCGAGTTGCGGCTTCAGCCTGACGAGCGTCGTTGCCCATCGCTTCGAGGATTACCTCGCGGAGCTGCGGACGATAGCGGGCAATCAGCTCGCCGGTCTTCAGAAGTTCATCGACGCGCTTGGCGACCTGGTCGATGCGGGGCGGAAGGAATCCAAGATCAACGCGTCCGAATTCATCCGCAAGCTGCCGTCGCGGCCCGCCTTCGATGTTGGCGACATTACGGTGCAGGACGTCGAGGTCTTTGTCGTCATGCCCGAGGACGCCGTGTCCCGGCATGTCATGCGGGAGCTCCAGGCGTGCGGCTATCGCGTTTCCCAGGAATTCAACTCGTTCAAGGCGATCGAGATTGCGGCGATGACGCGTCCCGACCTGGTTATCGTGACCGGCGTGCTCGATACGCTGTCGGGCGTCGACATTATCAGCGCCTTCCGCGCCATGCCGGCGACCCGCGATCTCCCGGTCGCGATGATTACCGGCGACAGCCGCGAAGAGGTCATGGCCGACGGCCTGCCCGACGCGGTGCCCGTTATCCGCAAGGGGCGCGACTTCGGCGACGATCTCACCGACGCGCTGACCGAGCTGGGGATTCTCTGACGAAGTCGGCCGCGGGGCCGGCCCGTTTCCGCGAGGGCAGGAGCCCTACGCGCGTTCCGCGCCGTAATAGAGCATCGAGGCATGCGTCGCCTCGGCGAAGAACAGCCAGCGCTCGACCAGTACCCCGGCCGACACCGAAATCGCCGCCAGCAGCGTGCCTGGAATCGATATCCACGAATCTGCGTTGCTGGTCAGTCCGGTCAGCACCAGCGGCACCAGAAAATAGGCGAAAAAGCAGATGCGCCGCAGTTTCTGCGCATGCTTGCGTGCGACGCGGTATCCCATTTCGCGCTGGACGAAATTTTCGGTCATGGTAGGCGGCTCGAGCAGCCGTACCTTCCCGATATCGCCGAGCCCGGTAGCGCTTTCCGGCGTTGCCGGGCCGGGTTCCGTGTCTATGGACCGCCAGTATTTGCGTTTGACGTAGAACGACAGGAACAGGGCTACGACAGCGACCATCGCTACCTCGGGCGTCTGATAGCCGAACATCTGCGCGAGCGCGTGGAACCATAGCGACCCGGTCAGCAGCGCGAACGCCAGATAGCCGGGCAC
>JAYQUR010000493.1:0-2009 GCA_038148075.1 Alphaproteobacteria bacterium
CTCCCGGCCACCCATGAGGAGACTGGCGTCGGATAGCCGGGAGGGGGAGCGGGCCGGAACCGCATGAAATCACGCGGTCAGTTGTCGTCGACCCAGTAGCTGTCGCGCATCCGTTCGCCGATGTCGCAGCCCTTTTCGTAGGTATATCCGTTGGGCGACGGGCGGACGTTCCGCGGCGGGGCAATCTGCGCGTATTGCGTTTCCCCCTGAAACGGCGGGACGAGCCCCGCAATTTCGAGGACCAGTTTGCGCCGGATGGCGCGGGCGAAATCGTGGAAATTCTTCGCGACCACGATGAACGAGCCAGGTCCGCCGATGACGCAGCCGCGATAGTAGAGGTCGAGATCCGGAAGGTTGTAGCGGCTGCCGATGCCGCCCCGGTCGTTGATGATCGGAAGGCCGTTGATCGTGATCCGCTGCTTGAGCACTTCGTCGCGTACCTCGTCGACGTAGCGGCTGAAATTGTTCGGCCCGTCGCCTGAGACGTCGATCACCTGGCGGGTGCCCTCGATGTCGTTCGAGGCAAGCAGCTGCGCGCCGTGCAGCAGCGCGTCGCTGATCGACGTCCGTCGCCCGAAGGTGAGGGGCGCCCGGAGGAGATCGGCGGCGAAGGCTTCCGCGGCGGCGGCGTCGCCGACGATGCGCCAATCGAGCACGACCTTGTTCCAGTGAAGAGACGAGTAGTCGATATATGCGACTGCGATCCGGCGCAGGACGCCGGAGCGGATAGCGTTTATGACCTCTGCGCTGCGGAAGGCCGCGGCGACGCCTTCGCGCTGCAGCCGGGCTTCTTCCTCGTCGATGCTGCGCGAGACGTCTGTGGCAATGACGAGTTCGAGGTCGACATATTCCCGCGCGGCGGCGACAGGCGCAAAACCTGTCGCGATTGCCAGCAGCAGCAGGAAACGTTTCAAATTCAATCTCCTCAAAGCCCGGAAACACTACACGTTGTATCGATGAATTTCCGTTTTTTCCGACCGGTTGCGCAATAGTGTCCGGACGGTCAAACTCCGCGGAAATCAATCCAGAATCAGGAATAACGGTCATGAACGACACTCCCACCGTGGCGACAAGCCAGTCGCGAAACGAACCGATCCAGGATCTCCGCCAGTGGCTGGACGCTGTGGACGACATCGGCGAGCTGGTGAGGGTCTCGGAGCCCGTAAATCGCGATCAGGAAATGAGCGCGATCGGCTACCTGCTGGCCAAGCAGCAGCCGTCGCCGACGGTGATGTTCGAAAAGGCCGAAAATTTCGACGATGGCGGCATTGGCGCGCGGCTGCTCTGGAATCTCGCCGGCCCCAGCCTGAAGCGCATCGCGATCACGCTGGGCGAAGACCCTGAAATGCCGACGATCGAACTGATCCAGAAAGTCAAAACCAAGCTGATGCAGCGCATTCCACCGAGGGAAGTGTCGGGGGACGAAGCGCCCGTCTACGAAAACACGCTGACAGGCGACGATATCGATCTCGACAAGCTGCCGATCCCGATGCACTGGCCGCTGGATGGCGGACGCTATCCCGGCACCGCCGACTGCGTGATCACCCGCGATCCCGATACCGGATATCTGAACGTCGGCACCTACCGGATGATGCAGCAGGGCAAGCGAGAAGCGGGACTCTATCTGTCGCCCGGCAAGGATGCGCGCCTCCATATCGAGCGCGCCTGGGAGCGGGGCGAGTCGATAGAAGTCGCCGCCGCCTGGGGCGTCGATCCGATCTTCATGCTGGTCGGCTCTCAGGGCTTTCCGAAGAATATTTCAGAATACGAATTCATCGGTGGAATTCGCGGTCAGGCGGTGTCGGTGGTGAAGGGCAAAACCACCGATCTGCTGATTCCGGCCAACGCCGAACTGGTGATCGAAGGCGTCCTGGAGCCTGGCTCGATGAAGGGCGAAGGCCCGTTCGGCGAATTCACCGGTTATTATGGCCGCCCGGAAGGCGAAGCGCCGCTGATCAAGATTACGGCACTGCATCATCGCAACCAGCCGATCATGACCAACGCACTGA
>JAYQUR010000494.1:0-2006 GCA_038148075.1 Alphaproteobacteria bacterium
CGTCAAGACTGCGCTGCAGTGCCTTGCCGTCGTCGTCGTTGCCGGGATAGCCGCCGGCGGGCGCAAGCCCGTCGGGCGCCAGCGCGAGGAAGCCCGCGACGGCGGCGCGACGTGCGACGTCTTCGATGTACAGGTTCAGGCCGCGGTTCTCGTGAACGACGAGGATCGCCGGAAACGGGCCGGTGCCGGCGGGCTGTACGAGATAGCCGCGCATCTTGCCCGAATTGCCGCCGGGCGAATCGTAATCGACATAGGTCGCCTTGATACGCTCATCGGTAAACGAGATCGTCTGCGCTTTCGCATAACGGGGCAGCAGCGCCTGCGCCATCGCCAGCGCGGTGCCGCCGCCCACCAGCGTGATCGCCGCCGCACGGCTCAGGAACTCGCGGCGCTCCATACCGGTGTGGCATTACTCGTCGTACAGATCGAATATCCGGTTTTCCGCTTCCTGCCGGTCGACCGGCCGCACATCGAGGTCGGTATTCTGCATCTTTCGCTCCCCGTATCGGTGATTTAGGTGTTCAACCTTGTATACACGTCGAACCCGGATTCCATCCGTCGGGACGGATGAAAAAGCGCGGTGCGGGCAAAGATTCCGGACAATTACTCCGCAGTGGCGGTTTCCCCGACGGATGCGCCGAGATGGCGGACCTTCGGGATGACCTCCTCGGCGAACATCCTCAGGTTCTTTTCCGTAAGTTCCGCCGGCAGCGAGCCGAATTGCAGCATCGGCGCGATGTTTCCGAAGCCCATTTCCTTCTGGTACTCCTCGAGCTTCGCGACGACGGTCTCGGGGCTGCCGCACAGGAACATGCCGTTGTCGATCAGGGTGTCGACGTCCAGATAATTCATGCGCACCTTGAACTTGCCTTCCATCACCGACTTGTAGCTCGAGAGCGACGAATAGCCGGGCGGCAGCTTGTACTGCGGCGGCGAGTAGATGAACTTGTTGAACAGGCTCTCGATATGCTCCGCGGCTTCCTTGCGCGCGATCTCGTCGGTCTCGGCGACGTAGGCCGGCATCGCCCAGCCGAGCTGGTCCGGCGGGCACTCGTAGCCGTAGACCTCGCACTGGTCGCGATAGGCCTTGAGGTTCTTGCGGACCGAGGCGACCGGGCTGAAGGTGATGATGTAGGTGTATTTGCGGTCGGGATGCGCCGCGAATTCGACCGTTTCGGTCGAGCCCTGGGACGGAATCCAGATCGGCGGGTGCGGCGTCTGGTAGGGCCGCGGCCACAAATTCACATACTGGAAATGATAGTGCTTGCCGTAGAACTCGAACGGGCCGGGTTCCGACCATGCGCGGACGATCAGGTCGTGCGCCTCGCGGAAACGCTCGTGGCTGAAGCCGGGATTGGTCATCGAGGCGTGGTATTCGCAGCCGATCCCGCGGACGAAGCCCGCGATGAAGCGGCCTTCCATCAGATTGTCGATCATCGCGAATTCCTCGGCGATCGACAGCGGGTTCTCGACGATGGGAAGCGCGCGGCCGATGACGCCGATCGTGCCCTTCATGCGCCGCGACAGCGCGCCGGCCAGGACGTTCGGCGCCGGCATCATGCCGTAGGCGGTCTGGTGATGCTCGTTCACGCACACGCCGTCGAAGCCGAGGCTGTCGGCGAGTTCCAGCTCGTCGAGGTAGCGGTGATAGAGCTTCGCGCCCTTCTTCGGGTCGTAATAGCTGTTGGGCAGGTTGATCCACGACGACTTGTTGTGTTCGAGGAAGTCGGGATCGATCGCCTGGTAGGGCATCAGGTGGAAGAAATAGAACTTCATGACGCGGCTCCGGTCGTATGGGCGGTGACGCCCGCGATGAATTCGTCGAGCTTCTCCTGCTGCGGCAGGTGCCCGCACTCGGGAACAATGGTCAATTTCGATCCCGGGATCAGCTTTTGCATCGCCTCGCCATAGGCGGGCGGGAAGATCTTGTCATGGTCGCCCCACAGGATCAGGGTCGGCACCCTTATCCGGTGCAGCCATTTCTGGAGCTCCGGGCTGTAGAAGCG
>JAYQUR010000495.1:0-1948 GCA_038148075.1 Alphaproteobacteria bacterium
GCCGCAGCGCGTTGAGCTTGATGAAGCCTTCGGCGTCGCGCTGGTCGTAGACCGAATCCGCTTCGAAGGTGACGTGCTGTTCGGAATAGAGGCTGACTGGCGACTTGCGTCCGACGACGCTGACCGAGCCCTTGAACAGCTTGAGCCGGACCGTGCCTTCGACGTGCTTCTGGCTCTCGTCGACGGCGGCCTGGATCATCTCGCGCTCCGGCGAGAACCAGAAGCCGTTATAGATAAGCTCCGCATAGCGGGGCATCAGCTCGTCCTTCAGGTGCGCTGCGCCGCGGTCGAGCGTGATGGATTCGATTCCCCTGTGCGCGGCTGCCAGGATGGTGCCGCCGGGCGTCTCGTAGACGCCGCGCGACTTCATGCCGACATATCGGTTCTCGACGATGTCGATCCGGCCGATACCGTTGGCGCCGGCAAGCTGGTTGAGCTTCGTCAGAAGCGCGGCAGGGCTCAGCGCCTCGCCGTCGACGGCGATCGGGTCGCCCGCCTTGAACTCGATCTCGATATAGGTCGGCGTGTCGGGTGCCTTCTCCGGCGAGATCGAGCGCGTGTACATCGCGTCGTCCGCCTCGTTCCACGGATCCTCCAGCACGCGTCCCTCATAGGAGATGTGCAGCAGGTTGGCGTCGGTCGAATAGGGCGGCTCGTCCATCTTGTCGCGGGCGATCGGAATCTGGTGGTCGCGGGCATAGGCGAGAAGCTTGGTGCGCGAATCGAGATCCCATTCGCGCCACGGCGCGATCACCTTGATGTCGGGCTCGAGCGCGTAGTATCCGAGCTCGAACCGGACCTGGTCGTTGCCCTTTCCGGTGGCGCCGTGGCTGACCGCGTCGGCGCCGGTTTCGCGTGCGATCTCGATCTGGCGCTTGGCGATCAGCGGCCGGGCGATCGAGGTGCCGAGCAGGTAGATCCCCTCGTAGAGTGCGTTGGCGCGAAACATCGGGAAGACGAAATCGCGCACGAATTCCTCGCGCAGGTCGTCGATATAGATTTCCTTGACGCCCGCCGCCTGCGCCTTCTCGCGCGCGGGTTCGACCTCTTCTCCCTGGCCGAGGTCGGCAGTGAATGTCACGACCTCGCATTCGTAGGTCTGCTGCAGCCACTTGAGGATGACGGAGGTGTCGAGCCCGCCCGAATAGGCGAGCACGATCTTGTTCACGTCACCGGGTTTCGGTCCGGCCATCGATCGCCCCTGATTGTGTAAGCGCGCGGAGTATAGGGATTGCGCGCCGCGCGGCAAGCGCGTCAGGCGGTCGCGGGCGCCTCCGCCGGCACCCGGTGCAGGTAGGTCACGTTCACGCGCTTCGATTTCTTGAAATACCACTGCAGCAGGGCGACGTAGACGGCGCCGATGACGACCTGCGGGAGCATGAGGTTCGGCCCGACGATTATGGCGGCGATGGCGGACATCGAGACGCTCAGCCAGTAGGCGGAGATCACCGCCTTCGGCATCTGCGGGCTCTTCTTCGGCGCGAGGATGATGAATGGTAGCTGGAGAAGCGCCTGGACGATCGAGAGGCCGAGGATGATTGCGTGGTTGTCGCCGTATGTCTCCCTGAGTTGAGCGATGCCGGCGAGGCCGAGAAAGCTGCCGACGAAGCCGATTGCCGCCAGCGCGTAGAAAAGCAGCAGCCAGCCGCCGAGGCCGTAATATTTGTTCTGGGCGGCTTCTTCCGGCGAGACGTTCTTCCAGTCCATGTCGGGTTTCCCTTGAGGCGGGTCTTTCAGGTCCGCGCGGATTTCCGTTCGCGTTCGCTGGCGGTCTTGAGCTGGCCGCAGGCGGCGGCGATGTCGCGTCCGCGCGGCGTTCGCACCGGCGACGAATAGCCGGCGCGGTTCACGATCTCGGCGAACGCGGCAATCGTCTCGTCGGTCGAGCACTCGTAGGGCGCGCCCGGCCACGGGTTGAAGGGAATGAGAGTGATATTGGCGGGGATGC
>JAYQUR010000496.1:0-1937 GCA_038148075.1 Alphaproteobacteria bacterium
CTGAACGCCTTCCACGCGCCGCTGCCCGAGGGGGCGGAAGACCCTTTCGGAGGCTGAAAACAGCGAAAACAGGATCGCCGGGGGAAGCGGCGGCGCGTCTCCTTGACTCGACCGCCAGCGTTCCGCAAAACCTGTTATAACTGTTCCAGACTGCATGTCCGGCCCCTGGGACGAGGGTCGGCAAAGGGAGAATCAGGATGGCGTCGGAAACGCAAGCAAATGTCCGCGAACTGAAGAACTTCATCGGCGGCGAATTCGTCGGAAGCGGCAACACGTTCGAAAACAGCACGCCGGTGGACGGCTCGCTGCTGTCCTACGTGCACGAGGCGACGAAGGAGATGGTGGACGACGCCGTCACCGCCGCCCGCAAGACCTACAAGGAGGTCTGGGGCAAGATGCCGGTGGAGGAGCGCTGCAAGATCCTCGACGCCGTCGCCGACGGCATCGATGCGCGCTCGGACGAGTTTATCGAGGCGGAGACGCTCGATACCGGCAAGCCCCGCTCGCTGGCGAGCCATGTCGACATTCCGCGCGGTGCCGCGAACTTCCGCGTCTTCGCCGACCTGATCAAGTCGGTAGGCACCGAGGCCTATCAACAGGACACGCCCGACGGCAAAGGCGCGATCAACTACTCGATCCGGCAGCCGCACGGCGTCGTCGGCGTTATCAGCCCGTGGAACCTGCCGCTGCTGCTGTCGACGTGGAAGATCGCGCCGGCGATGGCATCGGGTAACGCGGTCATCCTGAAGCCGTCGGAGGAAACGCCGACCACCGCCACCCTGCTCGCCGAGGTGATGAAGGACTCCGGGATGCCCGACGGCGCGTTCAACGTCGTCCACGGCTTCGGGCCCAACTCGGCCGGCGAATTCATGACGACGCACCGCGGCATCGACGCGATCACCTTTACCGGCGAGACGACGACCGGCGGCGCGATCATGCGGGCCGCGTCCGAGAACGTGAAGGCGCTGTCCTTCGAACTCGGCGGCAAGAACCCCTCCATCGTCTTTGCGGACGCGGATTTCGACGCCGCGATCGAGGGCACGGTCCGTTCCGTCTTCGCGAACTGCGGCCAGGTCTGCCTGTGTTCGGAGCGCGTCTATGTCGAGCGGCCGATCTTCGACAAGTTCGTCGCCACGCTGAAGGAAAAGGCGGAAACCATGGTTCTCGGCCGTCCCGAGGATCCTGCGACCCAGATGGGCCCGCTGATCAGCCACGAGCATCGCGACAAGGTCATCGGCTACTACAAGCTCGCCAAGGAGCTCGGCGCGGAGGTCGTCACCGGCGGCGGCGTGCCGTCGTTCGGCGACGAGCGCGACAACGGCGCCTACGTCCAGCCGACCATCTTCCTGGGCCTCGGCGAGGATTCGCGCATCCAGAAGGAAGAGATCTTCGGCCCGGTGTGTCACATCACCCCGTTCGACACCGAGGAAGAAGCCGTGGCGATGGCAAACGACACTGAGTACGGCCTCGCCTCCACGGTATGGACGACCAACCTGTCGCGCGGCCATCGCGTCGCGCAGCAGATGGAAGCCGGCATCAACTGGGTGAACTGCTGGTTCCTGCGCGACCTGCGCACGCCGTTCGGCGGCATGGGCCTCTCCGGCTTCGGCCGCGAGGGCGGCCAGCACGCGCTGAACTTCTATTCCGAGCAGAAGAACATCTGCGTGAAGCTGTAAGACGACACGACAAAAGAACGAAGGGGCCATCATGGCGACCAAAAAGGAACAGGCGATCACGGCAGCGGCGCGGCGCATCCGCACCGCGTGGAAGAACGGCAAGACGACCAAGCCGATCCGCGACGACATCCCCAAGGGCGACATCGACGCCGCCTACGCGATCCAGCAAACCAACACGGATATCTGGATCGAGGAAGGCCGCCGCGTCATCGGCCGCAAGATCGGACTGACGGCCAAGGCGGTGCAGAAGCAGCTCGGCGT
>JAYQUR010000497.1:0-1925 GCA_038148075.1 Alphaproteobacteria bacterium
CGGCGGTAATTGCCCCATTCGCAGGCGTTGTACATGTCGGCGCCGCCCTTCTCGAAAGCCTCGCCGTGGCTCGCGAAGGCGCTCAGCCCGTCCGGCGTCGTGATCTCGGTATCGACCTCGCGCGGTGAATTGGCGCGTTTCACCCACTCGATTTCGAGGCCTTCCTCGGCGAACAGCCCCTCGTCGTCGGCGACGAGCTCGGCGAGCCCCTGAAAGGGCGAGGTAGTTTCCAGACGGAGCTTCTTCATGATCGTCCTCCTGCGCAAATCGGGCTTATCTTAGGGCGGAACACCGCCGCCAGTCACGCCTGCATTTCAATCGCAACAGGCACCGCCGGTCTGTATCGGCGGACACGGCACGTTTCCGTAGGAGCAGAAGACGCAGCAATCGCCGGGTTGCGGCCGGAGAACCGCGCCGCAGCCACGGCAGTCGTAGAACCACTGACAGGCATCGGTCGGCATGGTCTCGGTCTCGGCGTGCCCGCATTCGGGACAGTTGACGGTCGATTTCAGTTCGACGCCGGATTCCGGGCCCGACGGTTTCGTTTCCATAACGCATACCCCGCCATGATAAGAAAGGCGGCGAGCAGCGGCAGAAGCACAATGTCTATCCAAGCAAGCCATGCGGAAACGCCAAGCGCACCGAACAGTAAAGGCAAGGCGGGCGTAAAACAGCAGACAGCCGTTATTGCGGTTCCCGCGAGACCGGATTTCAGCATCGTCATGCGCGCCCCCTGCCCTTCGGGTGGTGTCGGGAGGCCGGCCGACCTCGGCCTCCCGATATCTCAAAACTCCTTGGACATGGCCTTGTCGACGGAGAGGTTCCCGCCGCCGCGGATAAAGATCGCGATTGCGACCGCCATCCACAGGAGTGGCATTTCCATACCGCGGGCCGTCCAGAACCAACTGCCGCTGTGCACGACGAACGCCGCGACGAACATGAACCCGACGACCTGGATTGCCACGAACCGCGTCAATAGACCGACGGCAATCATGACGCCGCCGACAAGCTCAAGAACGCCGATGTAATAGGCAAGGAACTCGGGCGCCGGAAAATTCAACTTGGCCATGAATGCGGCCGTTCCCCCGACGAGCGCTCCGTTCGCATCGTATTTCGCCGCGGTGCCGCCGATTATCTTTGCCCAGCCGTGGGGCACCAGAAGCGCGCCGCCGGCGAACCGCAAAATCGGATAGGCCAGATTGTTCAGGCCGTCGTACAAGCCGCCGAGCGCCGGAATATACAACCTCGACCGGTCGATTTGTTCTGCCATCGTATCCTCCTCGAACTGTTTTCGACACCGAAAGGATAACCGGAGCCGAAATGGCGTTCCATCGGTCATGGAACAACCGATTCGATGGGAGTTCAAATGGTTGTGAGACCGTTTGCGTCCGTTTTCAGAACAAATGTTGTCCGCACTGCCGCCTTGACCTGCCGGTTGCAAGGGTCAACATTTCCGCAAGTCCTAAATTCGAGGATACGTCGATGGCTCCTTCGCGACAGCTTCATCTGAACGCCTTCATGCGCCCCACCACCATCCATACGGGCGGTTGGCGTTACCCCGGGTCCTATGCGGACGCGAATTTCAATTTCGGTCACATCAGCACCTTCATCCAGAGGCTTGAAGCGGCGCGGTTCGACGGGTTCTTCATGGCCGACCATATGGCCGTGCTAAACATGCCGGTCGAGGCGCTGCGGCGCTCCGCGACGCCGACGTCGTTCGAGCCGTTCACGCTTCTGTCCGCGCTGTCGATGGTCACCAGACATATCGGCTTGATGGCGACGGGCTCGACGACCTACGACGAGCCGTATCACCTCGCGCGGCGGTTCGCATCGCTCGACCATATCAGCGGCGGCCGCGCGGGCTGGAACATCGTGACGACGTCGAACCCCGATGCCGCGGCGAATTTCGGCAGGGACGAGCATCT
>JAYQUR010000498.1:0-1923 GCA_038148075.1 Alphaproteobacteria bacterium
GGACTGTTGTGGGTGTCGCCGTCGTTGATGCAGACGGTGGCGCTGATACCGTCCTCGCTCCGCTTCGCGCCCCAGCCGCCGCCGGTCGGACCGATGAAGGCGATGTAGAATTCGTTGGTCATGGGGTTGATGCCGTTGAGCATGCCGATGACGAGATCGGCGTGATGCCCCGCGATGGTTCGGTCGGGCACGGCGGGCGTCAGTGCGCGAAAAACCGTGTCGACGATGGTCATCGGGAACGTCATCCACCAGCGCATCGGCGCGGGCTTCACGGCGCTGACGATGCGGCCGGCGGGTACGACGGTTTTCAGGTTGCGGAAAGAGCCGTCGTTGATCGGATAGTCGGTGGGCGACGTGATGCACTTGAACGCGACCTGCGCGCAGGCGTGGCCGGTGGTGATGCCCGAATTGTAGAAGCCGCGCACCTGCTTCGAGACGTCGGTGAGATCGACGGTCATTTCGTCGCCATCGACGACGATCTTCACGCGGATCGGGATACGTTCCGAGATGTCGATGCCGTCGTCGTCCATGAAGGACTCGGCTTCGTAGACGCCGTCGGGAATCGAGGCAGTGCGCGCGCGGGCGGCGCGCTCGGACTGGTCCATGATGTCCGATATCGACGCCGCGACCTGTTCCTTGCCGTAGCGCTCCACCAGTTCCAGGTAACGGCGTTCGCCGGTGCGGATGGCGGTGAGCTGGGCGCGCAAATCTCCCATTGCGCGATCCGGCAGGCGGACGTTGGCGCGGATGATGTCGACCAGTTCCTGATTGACCTCGCCCTCGCGCTGGTACTTCACGATGGGGATCTGGAGGCCCTCGGAATAGATGTCGGTCGTGATGCCGTCGAGCGTCCCCCCGATGTCCGGCCAGTGCGCCATGCAGCAGGCAAAACCGATCAGTTCGCCCTCGTGGAAGATCGGCAGCGAGAAGGTGAGGTGGTTGAGGTGGCTCCCGGTGATGTAGGCGTCGTTGGTCAGCAGGATGTCGCCGGGCTTGATGTTGTCCACGCCGAAATGGTCGAGTTCTGCCTTGATCGTCTCGGCCATCCCGCGGATGAACATGGGCAGGCCGAGCCCGATGGAGATCGTCTCGCCCTTTGCGGTGAACAGTCCGACGGTGAAATCCAGCGCCTCGTAGATGATCATGTTGTAGGCGGTGCGCATCAGGTTGGATTTCATCTCCTCCGTGACGGCGATGACGCCGTTGCGCACGATTTCGGTGACGACGGGATCGGCTTTGGTGGCCATTAGCGGTGCCCTCCGACCGAGATGACAAGATTGCCGAACGCGTCGACTTCCATGGAATCCTCCGGGTGCAGCACGGTCGTGGATGCGTGTTCCTCGATCAACGCGGGCCCCTGAATGCGGTTTCCGGCGAGCAACGCGCTGCGGTTCCATGTCTGCGTTTCGGTAACATCCTCGCCGAAGCGAACAGGGCGGCGCCCGGTATCCGCCGTGGCGGGCGGCACCTCGCTGCCTCTCTCGACCTTCTCGAGCAGCGGTTTGTCGAGGAGACCGGTAACGGTGACGCGCAAGCTGACGATCTCGGCGCGCTCTGCCGGCGCGCAGGTGCCGTAGCGCAGGTCGTGGACGGCGTCGAACCGCTTCTTGATACCCTCGGCGTCCCGAGCCTCGAACAAGTCCGGCGCGAGATCGACGGTCACGGAATGCTCCTGTCCGACATAGCGCATGTCGGCGGCTCGGGCGACGACGACGCGCTGCGGCGCCGCCGAAACCTTGTCGATCTCCGCTTTCCCTTCGTCCTCGAGTTCTCGGTAGACGGCTTCTATCTCGTCGAAGTCGGCCTCGGCGAGCCGCATGAATCGCGAACGCACATAGTCGTAACGGAGATCGGAGAACAGCATGCCGAAGGCCGAGAAATGGCCCGGCGAGCGCGGAATGATGATCTGGCGGATACCCATCT
>JAYQUR010000499.1:0-1918 GCA_038148075.1 Alphaproteobacteria bacterium
CTCGATGACGCGCGCGCGGAACTTCCCGATCGCTTCCTGCTGCTCGGACGACAGAACGGCGATGCCCTTGGCCCGCTCCTTGGTCTGAAGCTCTTCCATCTTCTTCTGGACGTCTTCGAGTTCCTTGACCAGCGAACGCTCCTTGTCGCGATAGCGGTCCTCTGCCTCGTTCTCGATCTTCTCGACCAGTTCGAACGGACGGGACGACAGGCCGCGGCCGCGGAGGCCGATCAGCGCGCTGGCGCCTGCCAGATTGTCGGCAGCGTTCACCACGAAATCGCCATTGTTCGCCGTCGGAACGACCACCGTCTGGCCGAACAGGTCCTGCGACCGCAGCCAGAACGCATCGGCGATGAAATCCGTGTCGGCAACGAGAATGATATTGGCGGGCTTTTCGGATTCCTTGAGGTGCGGTTTCGCTGCAGCCTCGTCCTTCTTCGCCTCGTCCTTCTTCGCGTCGTCCTTGGGCGGCCCGTCGGGGAACGCGGATTTGACGCTGCCGCTGAGACGCGCGGCGAGAATGAAGGATTTGTTCTTCGATTCGAACTGTTTGAGGATTTCCGCCGGTTGCGGGTTCTGGCGCACCATCTGGGCGTCGAACGGACCCGAGCTCTGGGTCGAGAAGATCAAGGGCTCGATCTTCGCTGTCGCGTCTTCCGCCACCTCGAAGAAACCAGGCGTGCCGAAATTGACCGACCGGATCTGCGCGGTGGTCACGTCGTCGGACTTGATGTTCTCGGGGCCGTAGCTGGTCCATGCGACGTAGCGGGTGATGATCGGCCGGCCGAACGAGTCGACGCCCGCCTGCACGCGCTGTCCGGCGAGCTCGTCGCCGAGCACCAGATTTCGGTCGTACTTTATACCCCACGCCTTGAACAGTTCCGGCAGATCGGAGCCGACGCCGCCCGGCATGCGGAGCGCCTGGTTGCTGCGCGCGCCTTCCTCCGCGTGCGGATCGACGAAGACCATCGCCTTGCCGCCGCGCAGAACGTACTGGTCGATCGCGTACTTGGACTCGTTGCTCAGCCCGAACGGGTGGACGATCATCAGCAGGTCGACGTCGTCGGCGAGCTTCGGCGTAAGGCCCTGGGGCCGCACCTCGAAGAACTGACGGAGCTGTTCGACCAGCGCCCACGCCTTGTACTTCTTGAGCGGGTCGGCATCGATCGGGATGCCGGAGACCAGCGCGATCACCTTCTTCTTCGGGTTCGCGAGGTTGTTGATCATCCGTGTCAGGTCGTATTCCAGGAACCGCTCGCGCTGCGGCGTGAGGAACGGAATGACGTCCGTATCGTCGGTGGTGTTCGTGGCGGCGAGGCCGAAATAGCCGAGATCGCCTGCCTCCGTGATCGGAACGCCGCTGAGCCCGAAACCCACCGCCCGGTCTTCTTCAGGCGAGAACGGCTCGGGGTCGATCAATTCGAGCTTGATCGCGCCGTTCGACAGCCCGACATAGCGTTCGAGCAGTTCCTGCACGCGGTCGCCGTAGGCCGTCAGGCCCGGCGTGGTGTCGAGCAGCTTGCGGGTCGAGAAAAACCGCAGCGTGATCGGCTCCTTGACCTTCGCGAGCGTTTCCTTCGTGCCTTCCGACAGGGTGAAAAGGCTGTTCTCCGTCAGGTCTGCCTGGACGCCCTTGATGGCCGACTCGGAGAATATGTTCACCGCCAGGAACAGCACCACGGCAAGCGCCAGCGAGACGATGCCGAGCGTGCGGTTCTCCCGGATCGGCGATTTCTTGACTGTATCTGTCATGGCGAAACCTACGATCCCTTCTTGAGGTCGACGATCACGACGTTTGCGAACAGGAACACCCCGATCACGGACGCGAGATAGATGAAGTCCCTCAGGTCGAAAACGCCCTGCGTGATCGCATCGAAATGCGTGAGGTAGCTGAGCGACGCTACGAGGTCGACCACGA
>JAYQUR010000500.1:0-1903 GCA_038148075.1 Alphaproteobacteria bacterium
AATTGCGTGCCCGTAGAGGGCACGCGGTCCAAGCATGCCGTATCGCGCATACACGTCCTGATAGGACCGCGCATCAGGGAACAGATCCGCCACCCACGCGACCTCATCGGTGTTCTCCGAGACGTGAGACTGCAGGTAGACCCCGGGAAACTCCTTCATCAACGCGCCGCAGGCCTCTAGCTGTTCCGGCGTGCTGGTCGGGGCGAAGCGCGGCGTCACGGCATACATGTTGCGACCGTGCCCGTGCCACTTCGCGATCAGCGCTTTGGTGTCGTCGTATCCCGTGCGTGCGGTATCGGTGACCGGATCCGGCGCATTGCGATCCATCAGGATCTTGCCCGCGATCATCCGCAGGTCCCGCGCGCTCGCTTCTTCGAAGAAGGCGTCGGCGGATTCCGGATGCACCGTACAGTAGACCGCGGCCGTCGTCGTTCCGTTGGCGAGCAGCAGGTCGAGAAACAGTTTCGCCGTTTCCTGCGCGTACGCCGGATCGGAGAAAAGCGCCTCCTCGGGAAAGGTATAGGTCTCCAGCCAGTCGAGAAGCTGCGTGCCGAAAGAGGCGATCACGCCGATCTGGGGATAGTGGACGTGCCCGTCGACAAAGCCCGGCAGGATCAGGTCGGCGCCGTAGTCGCGCCGCTCCGCATCGCGGGCAAGATCGGCCGGTTCGTCGCCGGCCTGGCCCGACCAGACGATCCTGCCGTCCTCGATCAGCAGCGCGCCCTTTTCGGTATAGCGCAGCGCATGCGCGTCGACGCGCGGATCGCCGTCGAAGCTGAGCGTTCGGCCTGTCAGGTGCAGACGATGTCCGCGGCTATCCGGTGGCATGATGTCGGTCTCCGGACGGAAAAAGGGCGGCAGGGGTTTCGCCCCGTGCCGCCCCTCCCCTGTTTTCGTTACTTCGGGATCGAGCCGTCGACGCCTTCGACGTAGACGTTCATGCCCGCGAGGAACTTGTCGCTTGCGACCTCGCCCGCCTTGACGAGAACCTTGCCGCTCTGATCCTTGATCTCGCCCGCGAAGGGATGGATCGTCCCGGCGACAATGCCCTTGCGTGTTTCTTCCGCCAGGGCGACGACATCGGCGGGGATCGCCTTGTTATAGGGCGCGAACGCGACCATGCCCGGCTTGATGCCGTCCCAGGTGTCCTTCGATTCCCAGGTTCCGTCCATAACCACCTTGGTGCGCGCGATGTAGTAAGGCGCCCAGTTGTCGATGATCGCCGTCAGGTGCGCAGCCGGCCCGAACTGCGTCATGTCGGAAGCCTGGCCGACGGCCCAGATGCCGCGCTGCTCCGCGACCTGCACGGGGGCCGGCGAATCGGTGTGCTGCATGATCACGTCCGCACCCTGATCGATCAGCGTCTTGGCCGCATCCGCTTCCTTGCCGGGATCGAACCAGGTGGAAACCCAGACTACTTTGATCTTGATGTCGGGGTTCACCGACCGGGCGGCAAGGATCGTCGCATTGATGCCGCGAATGACTTCCGGGATCGGGAAGGAGGCGACATAGCCGAGGATGTTGGATTTCGTCATCTTGCCGACGATCTTGCCCACGACATAGCGGCCCTCGTAGAAGCGCGCCGAATAGGTCGAGACGTTCTTGTCGCGCTTGAAGCCGGTCGCATGCTCGAACTTCACCTTCGGGAACCGTTTCGCGACGCGGAGCGTCGGGTTCATGTAGCCGAACGATGTGGTGAAGATAAGACCGTGGCCCGACGACGCGAGCTTGCTGATCACGCGCTGCGCATCGGCGCCTTCCGGCACCTTTTCGACATATGTCGTCGTCACCTTGTCGCCGAACGCCTTCTCGATGGCGAGACGGCCCTGGTTGTGTTCTTAGGACCAGCAGTGGTCGCCTATCGGTCCGACATAGACGAACCCGATCTTGAGCTGTGCCTGGG
>JAYQUR010000501.1:0-1903 GCA_038148075.1 Alphaproteobacteria bacterium
ATGTGTATATGAGAGAGCCAGTAGATAAAGTGCCACGCCCTGAGCGCGATCAACTGATCTCGACCCGCCGCGGCGGCGGATCGGAGGCTTGACTTCAACCGGTTGGAAACAGGAGACGCGGCGCGTCAGGTGCCGATGGTGCCGTAGCTCTGCACCAGGCTTCCGGCGACCAGATACCAGCCGTCGACCAGTACGAAGAAGATCAGCTTGAACGGAAGCGAGATCATCACCGGCGGCAGCATCATCATGCCCATCGACATCAGGATGGAAGCCACCACCATGTCGATGACGACGAAGGGAAGAAACAGCAGGAAGCCGATTTCGAAGGCCCGGCGCAGTTCGCTGATCATGAAGGCCGGGATCAGCGACCGAAGCGGCGTTTCCTCCGGCGTGGCGGCTTGAGAATTCTGCGCGAGGTCCATGAAAAGGCGGAGGTCCTGCTCGCGCACGTGGCGCAGCATGAAAGCACGGATCGGCGCAAGCGTGCGGCTGAACGCTTCCTCCTCGGTGATCGTCTCTTCCATTAGCGGCAGGACGCCCTCGCGATACGAGGTTTCCAGCGTCGGCTCCATGACGAACGCCGTCAGGAACAGAGCGAGGCTGACGAGAACCGCGTTCGGCGGCGTCTGCTGAACGCCCATGGCGCTCCGCAGGAAGGACAGAACGACCACGATCCGGGTGAACGACGTCACCATGACCAGGATCGACGGCGCCAGGCTGAGCACCGTAAGGAGCGCGACGAGCTGAACGACCCGGCCGGTCGTCGACCCGCCACTGCCGAAGTCCAGCGAGAAAGTCTGCGCCACGGCAGGCGCGGCGATGACGCCCGTGACGAAACAGGCGCCGAACGTCACGGCGGCGAGGAGCGGGCGACGGTTCATTCGGACCGCTTTCCCGAAGACGTTGCACCCGGCGGCGGCACAATACCGCTTTCGATAAGAAGGTCGGCCGACGGGCCGATCAGAACGAGATGCTCGCGGTCGTCGCGTCGCAGAAGCACGGCGCGGTGGCGCGCGTCGACGGTAGCGACCTCGACGATGCCGAGGCGGCGCTGTCCGCTGCGGACCTGCGGCGCACGGCCGCCGAATCCGAAACGCCGCGCCATCCAGGTCGCCAGCCCGATCAGCGCCAGGACGAATATCAGCGCTGCGGCAAATCGAAGATAGTTGTCTAGATCCATGGAGAGCGAACCGTCTTCTAGCGACGGCCGCGCGGCCGATAGGCGCTGAGCGCCTGGCGGCGCTGGCCGACGCCCTTGAGTGCGCCGCTCAGTTCCTGATGCTGGGCCGTCATTTCGGCGGTCAGCACGTTCAGCGCATCGATCAGACCGGCAAGCCGAAGTTTGGTGCTTTGGCGTTCGCTCCTCGGCACCTCGCCGATCATGCCGCACGTATGTTCGACGTGTTCTTCCAGTCCCTTCAGGTCGATGATCGTGCCCTGGCGCAACAGGGTACGGGCGGCGTCGATGGCGGACGCGGCCTGGTCGAGCGCCGCATGGATCGCGCCCGGATTGCCGGCGTCCGGGCCGGAAGCCGATGGGGGGTCGTTCACGGCAGATTCCCGCTGGTCGTTATGAGGGAATTCTTGCCGTCTATGGTTAAGAAAGACTGAAGAAGGAGCCTTGTCGGCGTAATTCAGTCGAGGTCGAAGCCGTAGAATTCAAGCGTATTGTCCCACAGGATCCGTCGCTGCCGCTCTTTGCCGACGGTCGCGGCGTCGAGAAAGTCGTTAACCGCGCCCGCGCCGGAATCGAAGTGCGGATAGTCGGTGGCGAACAGGATCTTGTCCACGCCCAGCCCGTCGACGGCGAGCGGGATCGTCGGGTCGCCCGGATCGCACGTCACGGCGCACTGACGATGGAAATACTCGCTGGGACGCAGGGTGAGGCCTTCCATGTACGGGC
>JAYQUR010000502.1:0-1889 GCA_038148075.1 Alphaproteobacteria bacterium
AACATGTCACACTCCCGGATGCCGGGCATATCTGTAACATGGCCAACCCGCGCGCCTACGACAGCGCGCTGTTGAGCTTCTTCGCCAGCCTTTGATCCATGACCTGAACCGACGGGATCGCCCGTCCCAACCGTGGAGGTAGCATGTTCAATCCGATGAACCCCGACGGCGTCGCGCCCCCGGCCCGCAAGTACGTTCACGCCATGACCGTACCGGCCGGCTTTCGACTGATCAGCCTGTCGGGCCAGGTCGGCACACTGCCCGACGGCTCGATCCCCGACGGCATCGAGGCGCAGACCGAAGCCGCGTTCGAGAACTGCCGCAAATGCCTCGAGGCTTACGGTATGGGCGTGGAGAACGTCTACAAGATCGTCCAGTACCTCACCGACCCGCGCTACCGGGATCCGTTCTTCGAGATCCGGAACCGGTTCCTCGGCGACCATACGCCGACCTCGACCCTGCTGTTCGTCTCCGCCCTCGCCCAGCCTGAAATGCTGGTCGAGGTGGAACTGTTCGTGGCGGGGCCCGAGGCCTGAACATGCGCCGCGCCGCCCTCGCCGCCGCTGTCCTGGTTCTCGCCGCTGCGCCGGCGGCGGCGCAGCGCCCGGTCCCGGTCGACCTCGAACTGTCCTTCGTCGTCGATGCATCCGGGTCGATCGACAACGAGGAAATGAAGCTCCAGCGCCAGGGATACGCCGACGCGCTCGCCAACCCGCAGGTCATCAAGGCGGTTACCAGCGGCTTTCTGCGCTCGATCGCCATCACCTATATCGAGTTCGCCGCCGACGGCTGCATCTGGCAATGGGTCGACTGGGTCAAGATCTCCGATCTCGCGTCCGCGAGCAGCGCCGGCGCGAAGATCATGGCTGCGCCGCGCGAGTTCTGTTCGGGCGGCAACGCCATCGGCGACGCAGTCGCCTTCGCCACCAAATCGACGCAGGAAAACGGCTTCGACGGCACGCGCAAGGTCATCGATGTCTCCGGCGACGGGCCCGACACGACCGGATCAATCGCGGTCGAGGACGCGCGCGACAACGCGATCGCGCAGGGTTTCACGATCAACGGCCTCGTCATCGAACGGCCGTCGATGCCCGACCTGCCGAAATATTACCGCTCGGCGATCACCGGCGGGCCGCGCTCGTTCGTCATCAAGGCGGAAAGCCGCCAGACGTTTGCGGAGGCCATCCTGAAGAAGCTGATCCTGGAGATCGCCGACAAGGGCGGAAACCAGCAGGCGGAGCGGAAATGACGGCGTGTCCCTGCGGATCGGGCGCCGCGCTCGAAAACTGCTGCAAGCCCATCATCGATGGTGCGCCCGCACCCACGGCGGAAATGTTGATGCGCTCGCGCTTCACGGCCTTCGCACTGGGCAATCTTGATCATATCGACCGGACGAACGTGCCTGGAACTCAGGAGTCGGCAGACGCGGGCACGGACGGCCCGACCACTGCCACGGTCGAATGGACCCGGCTCGAGATCGTCGACTCCGACGGCGGCGGCGCAGATGACGAAACGGGCATAGTCGAATTTGCGGCGCATTACACGCACGAGGGAATGACCGGTATACACCGCGAACGCTCGCTCTTCCGGCGCGAGAATGGAAACTGGCTATATGTCGATGGCGACATCGTCGCGGCCAAGCCCGTGCGCTCGACCAAGATCGGCCGCAACGAACCCTGTCCCTGCGGCTCGGGGAAAAAGTACAAGAAGTGCTGCGGGCTAGCCGGTCGAACCGGCCGGATCTGAATACTTGACGCGGGACGCCGACGCAAAACCGCGGGCGACAGCGCGATCGGAAATTCGCCGGCGGGTCAGCCGTCGACCACCGCGATCATGTCGATCTCGATCATCATGTCGGGATGGGCGAGGCGGCTGACCTCGAACGTCGT
>JAYQUR010000503.1:0-1882 GCA_038148075.1 Alphaproteobacteria bacterium
GCGCCTCGCCGCCGAACATGCGGACGCCGCTATCGTTGATGTGCACGATCTTCTCGTCGACATGTATGTAGATGGCATCCGGCGAAATTTCGAGAAACTGCCGGAAGCGCGCGTCGGAAATTCCCCAGCCAATGCTCTTTTCGTTTTCGCCGATGCCGGTCGGCCTGACGCTGTCGCGCGATCCGTTGCTCCATTCGAGACGGAAGACGGCCGCGCCGCTCGCAACAAGGGCGATGATGGCCGCGACGACGAACACGCCGCCGACAGCGCCGTTTTCGCTTGTCGCGTTCAGCAAACCCGACCCGGCCGCCGCCAGGACGGCGCCTAATGCGGCAGCCGCCCTGATGGCGAATGCGATATTCAGTCGAGCTTGTTGTGCGAATGGCATAATTTGCAGCGGGAATATGCGAATATGCCAAAACGATAAGCCACAGTGGTTTAGGCCTTATTAATCGAGGTTTGTGCCGCTGTACCGACTTCCAGAACCGATCTGCCGGAGACCAGATGCCACAGAAACTGAAACTGACCCTCGCCTGCGGCGACTACGAAATCGTCCGCGCCCTTAAAGAAGGCTCCGTCGAACCCGACGGGATAGAGCTTAACGTTCTGACGGATATGGATTCTTCGACCCGCCACTGGCGGATGCTGCGCAACCGCGAATTCGACGTGTGCGAACTGTCCGGCTCGTCCTATCTGATGGCGAAGGATCGCGGTCAGGCATTTACTGCGATCCCCGTCTTCCTGCACCGCCGGTTCCGGCATGGGTTCGTCTTCATCAACACCTCGAAGGGAATCGAAAAGCCGACCGACCTGAACGGCAAGCGGGTCGGCCTGAAGACCTATCAGGCCACGGCGATTCTCTATCTTCGCGGTTTGCTGGCCGAGGAATACGGCGTCGACCTGACGTCCATCGAATGGGTGACGGAACTGGAAGAGGAAATTCCGTTCGACGTACCGAAGGGCGTCACGCTGACGCGGGCGCCGGAAGGCTCGGATATCGGGGAAATGCTGGCGGAAGGCGAAGTGGACGCGGTCCTCCATCCGGATATCATCGATCCGGTCCTGCGGGCCGACCCGCGCGTCGGCCGCCTGTGGACCGACTACCGGAGCGAGGAAGAGGCCTATTTCAAGCGGACCGGCATCTTCCCGATCATGCACGCGACGGCAATCAAGTCGGAGATCCTCGAGGAGCACCCCTGGGTCGCGACGAACCTCGCGCAGGCGTTCGAACAGGCGAAGTACGCGGGCTACAAGCGCATGAACAACCCGCGCGTCGTGCCGCTGGCCTGGTTCCTCGACGAGTGGGACGCCCAGCGGGAGCTCATGGGCCCCGATCCCTGGGAATACGGGCTGACGCCGGGCAACCGGAAGAACCTCGAAACGCTGATCCGCTATTCCCGCGAGGGCGGGCTGATCTCGAAGCTGGATTCGGTCGACGACTTCTATATGGATGTCCTGATGAAGTACCGCGGCCGGGGCGAATCCGCGCGATAGCCTCGTTCAGGCCGGGGCATCCGTGCCGACGATCGTCGTCCGCTGCAGCAGGCGGCGGTCGTTTTCGGGGAAATCGGTGCGCGCGTGCGTCACGCAGCGATTGTCCCACATGACGAGATCGCCGGGACGCCACTGGTGGGCATAGACCAGCGCGGGGTCCTCGCAGACCGCGAACAGCTCCTCCAGTAGCGCATCGCTCTCTTCCGCCGGGAGGTCCTCGATCCAGCCGGTCATCAGCCGGTTCACGTAGACGGCCTTCCGGCCCGTTTCCGGATGGGTGACGAACACGGGATGGGCGTGGTTCTTCACAGCGCTCAGATCGGCGTCGCGGCTCGGCCGGTCGGTCCGCTTGTAATCGTGAACGTGCCGCGCCAGCCGCCCTTCCAGG
>JAYQUR010000504.1:0-1875 GCA_038148075.1 Alphaproteobacteria bacterium
GGCCCACGGCAAGGGCTCCATCATGAAGCTCGGCGAGGGAGCCTCGAATGCCGATATCGACACGGTCTCGACCGGGTCGCTCGGGCTCGACATCGCGCTGGGCATCGGCGGCGTGCCGCGGGGCCGCATCATCGAGATTTACGGCCCGGAAAGCTCGGGCAAGACGACGCTGGCGCTGCACATCGTCGCCGAAGCGCAGAAGAAGGGCGGGACCTGCGCGTTCATCGACGCCGAGCATGCGCTCGACCCGGTCTATGCGCGAAAGCTCCATGTCGACATCGAGGAGCTGTTGATCTCGCAGCCGGACGCGGGCGAGCAGGCGCTCGAAATCGCCGATACGCTGGTTCGGTCGGGTGCGATCGACGTCATCGTCATCGACTCGGTTGCGGCGCTCGTGCCGCGCGCCGAGCTCGAGGGCGAGATGGGCGATACCCATGTGGGCCTGCAGGCGCGGCTGATGAGCCAGGCGCTGCGCAAGCTGACCGGTTCGATCAACCGGTCGCAGTGCCTGATCATCTTCATCAACCAGATCCGCATGAAGATCGGCGTCATGTTCGGCAGCCCCGAGACGACCACCGGCGGCAATGCGCTCAAGTTCTATTCTTCCGTGCGGCTCGACATTCGCCGGATCGGCGCGATCAAGGACCGCGACGAGATCGTCGGCAACCAGACCCGCGTGAAGGTGGTGAAGAACAAGCTCGCGCCGCCCTTCAAGACGATCGAGTTCGACATCATGTACGGCGCCGGCATCTCGAAGATGGGCGAGCTGGTCGACCTCGGGGTCAAGGCGGGGATCGTGGAGAAGTCCGGTTCCTGGTTCTCCTACGGAGACCAGAGGATCGGTCAGGGACGCGAAAACGCGAAGGCGTTTCTCGCCGAGAATCCGGACATCGCGGACCGGCTCCAGCGCGAGATCCTCGAGCATGCAGGCGTGCTCAACGAGGCGGCGCTGGCCGATCCCGGCATCGCCGACGAGGTCGGCGAGACGGACGAGGAAGCCGCGGTGTAAGACCCCGACGGTTCAGTCGATGCTCTGCGGGCCCCGGTACGGGGCCCGTTTTGCGTTCCGCCCGCGTTGCCGAAGGGCGTGCGGCATCCGACGGGAGACATTGCCGGCCGGGCGGCGGGCACCGCCGGAGTTCTGGACACCCGCCGCGGCGAAGGCTAAAACCGTTCGCCTCCCCGGCGCGAATTTATATCGGGTTGCCAACGACTTGGGCGGGCCTGACGGCCTACCGGCGGGCGATTTACGGAAGCGGACAGATGACAGCGACGACCAGCGATATTCGTAAGGCTTTTCTCGATTATTTCGGGGCCAACGGCCACGAGATCGTCTCGTCTTCGTCACTGGTGCCGCATAACGACCCCACGCTGCTGTTCACCAACGCCGGCATGGTGCAGTTCAAGAACGTCTTCACCGGGCTCGAGACGCGACCCTACAACCGCGCGACCACTTCCCAGAAATGCGTTCGCGCCGGCGGAAAGCACAACGACCTCGAGAATGTCGGTTATACCGCGCGCCACCACACGTTCTTCGAAATGCTCGGCAACTTCTCGTTCGGCGACTATTTCAAGGACATCGCGATCGAGCTCGCGTGGAACCTCGTCACAAAGGAATACGGCCTCGCGAAGGACAAGCTCCTCGTCACCGTCTTCTCCGAGGACGACGAGGCGTTCGACCTTTGGAAGAAGATCGCGGGGCTTTCCGAGGACCGCATCATCCGGATCCCGACCAGCGACAATTTCTGGTCGATGGGCGATACCGGCCCGTGCGGACCCTGTTCGGAGATTTTCTACGATCACGGAGACCATATCCCCGGCGGACCGCCCGGCAGTCCCGATGAGGACGGCGACCGGTTCATCGAGATCTGGAAC
>JAYQUR010000505.1:0-1871 GCA_038148075.1 Alphaproteobacteria bacterium
GTCGCGAGCGCCATGGCGATCTCCAGCTGCCGCTGCTCGCCATGCGCCAGATTTCCGGCGAGGACAAGCGCGCGGGCGCCCAGCCCGACATCCTCCAGCACTTTCCGGGCCGGCTCGATCAGCACCGGATCCGTCGCCGCCCTTTTCCAGAACCGGAAGCTGTGCCCGGCGTGGGACTGGATCGAGAGCACGACGTTCTCCAACGCGGAGAAGTTTCGGAACACGCTGGTGATCTGGAAGGAGCGCGCCAGGCCCGCATGCGAACGCGCGGGCGCGCTTGCGCGGCTGATGTCGCGGCCGTCGAAAACGATACGCCCCGAATCCGGCTTCAGCATCCCGGCGATCTGCGCGACGAAGGTCGTCTTGCCGGCGCCGTTGGGGCCGATGACGGCGTGGATTTCGCCGGGCATGACATCGAAGTCGACGTTGTCCGTTGCCGTGACGCCGCCGAAGGTCTTGACGAGCTGTTCGACCTTGAGAATGGGCTCACTCATCGGAAATACCCTCCCGGCCGGGCAGCAGGCCCCACAGCCCTTCCTTCGCGAACAGGATGATAATCAGCAGCAGCGGGCCGAAGATAATCCACCAGTGCTGCGTGAGGCCGGCGAGCACGTCTTCGAGCAACAGGTAGGCCGCCGCCCCCAGAATAGAACCGAACAGCGATCCCATACCGCCGAGCAGCACCATGATCATGATCTCGCCGGATCTCTGCCAACGCATGAAATCGGGCGTTACGAATTCGGTGAGATTGGCGAGCGCAAAGCCGGCAACGCCGCACATGGCCCCCGAAATGACGAACGACACCAGCCGATAGCGGAATACGGGATAACCGATCGCCTGCATCCGGGCCTCGTTGGAATGCGCGCCACGGATAACCATCCCGAAACGGGAGTTGACGAGGCGCCATGCCACCAGCGTGCACAGGCCGAGCAGGAGAAGGATGAAGTAATACAACGTCGTGTTGTCGTTCATATCCACCCATTCGCCGAACGAGCTGCGAAAGGTGTTGATGCCGTCGTCGCCGCCGTACTCCTCCAGGCTGATGCCGAGGAAATAGAGCATCTGGGTGAAGGCGAGCGTGATCATGATGAAGTAGAGGCCGCCGGTACGGAGCGATATTGCGCCGATGATCGCCGCAACCACGCCGGAGCCGACGATCGCGACGATCAGGTGCAGATATCCGTTTTCGATCTCGTAGAAGTTCAGAATGGCCACCGCATACGCGCCGAGCCCGATATAGGCGGCATGGCCGAAACTGATCATGCCGCCGTACCCCAGAATCAGGTCCAGGCTGATCGCGGCGATCGCGAAGATCATAATGCGCGACGCGAGCGCGAGGTAGAACGGCTCGTCGATAGCCTCGAAGATCGGCGGCAACACGGACAACGCCGCGAACATCGCGATCAGGACGGTTATTTTTGTCTTGTTCAGCATGGCGTTATCCGGTCCTCGCCGGGAAGAGACCCTCGGGCTTGAAGAACAGGACAGCCGCCATGAGGATATAGATCAACATGGAGGCGATCGCCGGCCCTGCGGTTTGCGCCGCGTCCGAGGCGAGGACCTGCGACAGCAGATACGGCAGGGTGGATCGTCCCACTGTCTCGAAGATGCCGACGATGATCGATGCGACCACCGCGCCGCGGATCGAGCCGATACCGCCGACGACGATCACGACGAACGCGAGGATGAGCATCTCTTCGCCCATGCCCGGTTCGACCGAAAGAATGGGGCCGGCCATCGCCCCGGCAATCGCCGCGAGCGCCGCGCCGAGCCCGAACACGAGGGTGTAGAGAAGCCGGATATTGATCCCGAGCGCGCCGACCATCGGCCTGTTGCTGGCGCCGGCCCGGATCAGCATCCCGATACGGGTC
>JAYQUR010000506.1:0-1869 GCA_038148075.1 Alphaproteobacteria bacterium
GTGTCCTGCGGTGGCTGTAGCTCAGTTGGTTAGAGCGCCTGGTTGTGGTCCAGGAGGTCGTGGGTTCGAATCCCATCAGCCACCCCAGCTATGCGGCAGCTTTCCCCGAAATTTCCGTCGTTGAATTGTCCCGCTTCCCGGGCGATATCCTTGCTGCATGTCAGACATTCCCGCTTCTCCCGCTGACCGGGCGATCCTTCCCCTGCTGCTGCTCGCGTTCGCGTCGCTCGCGCTCGGCGTGTTCCTGCCGGTCGTCGAGGTCAGCAACATGGTGATCTTCGCCAACCGCTTCTCCATTATGGAGGCGGCCGTACAGCTTCTCTCGGAGGGCGAATATCTTCTCGGGTTCGTCGTGATCGTCTTTTCCGTCGTCTTTCCGGCGGGCAAGATCGCGGCGGCGCTGATCGTCTATCTTCGCATTCGCAACACCGGCGACCCGCCCGACGGGTGGCTGGATCGTCTCGAGTTCTTCGGGCGCTGGTCGTGCGCGGACGTGCTGATCGTCGCGATTGCCATCGTCGTTACCAAGAGCACGGGCATCGCGGATGCGCGGATGGACATCGGGATGTGGTTCTTCTCCGCCTCCGTCGTCCTGACGGCGCTCGGTGTCCGATCGCTGCGAAAGCGCGTCCAGGCGCATTCCCGAAATTGACCCGCAATCGACGCAGGCATAGAGTTTCTGGCAAGTAAACAAAGAACGCCCGCGCGGTGACGGCCAGCGGGCGGGAACAGAAATCGCGGTTCAAAGCCGCCGGCAATCGAAAAGGGAGAGGCAACGAGATGGGCAATCTATTTGTGAAGTCGATACTAGGCACCGCCGGGCTCGCCGCCGCGTTCGCGGCCGGTGCGGCCGAAGCGGCGACGTTCCGTTACAGCCAGTGGCTGCCGGTCGGCCATTTCACGCAGCGCGAGATCACGCACCCGTATTTCAAGGACATCGAGAAGGCGACCGAGGGCCGCGTGAAGATCCAGCCGACCGCCAAGGCGCTCGGCGCCCCGCCGCGTCACTACCAGCTCACGATCGACGGGATCACGGACGTCGGGTATCAGCCGCACGGCTATAGCCCCGGCGTGCACCCGATGAGCGAAATGGCGGAACTGCCATTCATCACGCGTAGCTCGGAAGCGAACTCCGTCGCCTATTGGCGCGTGTTCAAGAAAATCTTCGAGCCCGCGGGCATGCACAAGGAGGTGCATACCCTCAACGTGCACGTCCATCCCGCGGGACATCTCTACAACACCCAGCGCGAGATCAAAGAGATCGCCGATTTCAGTGGCCTGAAATTCCGGTCGACGACGTATGTCGTTTCCGAAGCGCTCAGGATATTCGGCGCCGTTCCCGTCGCCGGACCGGTCACCGCGCTTCGGGACGGGCTCGCGAAGGGTGTCTATGACGGCACGTCGTTCACCGACGAAGCGGTCTACAACTTCAAGATCTCGAAGTTCATCAAGTTCGTCACCCGCTTTCCCGGCGGCCTCTACAACACGAGCTTCTTGATCGTGATGAACAAGAACGCCTGGGGCAAAATCGCCAAGAAGGACCAGGACATCGTGATGGGCCTCGCTGGCGAAGCCTACAGCAAGCGCGTCGGCAGGCGCTGGGACGAGTACGAAGCGGCCGCGCCGGCAAAGCTCAAGGCCGACGGCGTGTCGTATCACACGCTGGAAGGCAAGGTACTCGAAGAAGTGAAAGCGAAGATCGGCCATTTCGAAAGTCAGTGGATCGAGAAGGTCGGTAAGCTCGGCGTGGACGGCAAGGCCGCGCTGAAGATGTTCCGCGACGAAGTCGCCGCCTACGGTTCCGGACCCCAAACGTACGGGCCGCCGTTCGACCGCCGGCCGGCGGCCCCGATTTTCCCGGTTTGATGA
>JAYQUR010000507.1:0-1860 GCA_038148075.1 Alphaproteobacteria bacterium
GTCTCCAGCTCGGCGGAAATTTCGACCGGGTTGTGGTCGGGATCGCGGACGAAGATGAACAGGTTGTTGCCCGCGCCGTGCCGCGCGGCGCCCCATTCGATCTCGGTGCGCATCGACGCGAAGTGATCGCCCCAGTCGCGAATGTCGTTCCAGCAGGTGGATTCGTAGCACTGGTGGTCGAACCGCGACGTCGAGGCCGAGAACAGTGCGAGGCAGTGATGCTCGTGGTCCGAGCGCAGGAAGCAGGCGGCGGTGTGCCCGTCGTCTTTTTTCACGATATCCGATTGCCGGTAGCCGATCGTATCGACGTAGAACTCGATCAGTCGATCGATCTGCGGCGTGCAGATGCCGAGATGCTGAAGCCGGCCCGGCATCGGGTCGGGGTCGGCGGCTTCGGGACGCGACGGCACGCCGAAGATGAAAATGTTGCCGTCGGGGTCGAACACGGCCGTCTGGTCGTCGGTGAAGACGGGCGAGCGCAGGTCAGACATCGGGACGCCCTTCTCGGCCATGTCGTCGGCGAACTTCGCCGACTGGTCCGCGTCCGCAAGCGCATACGCCGCATAGGCGATGCCGCGCGTCTCCGCAGGCTGAAGAACGATGTTCCGCTGGCTGGCGCTGAGCCAGATGGCACCGTCGTCGACGGTCTCGGAAGAGAGCTCCAGATGCCGTTCGTACCAGTCGCGCATCGCGTCAGGCTGGGCGGTGCGGAGGCAGAAATGGTGCAGATGGGCGGGCCAAAGGGCGGGTCTGGACATGCTGGTGCCTCCCGGCAGGCGGTAACGGGCGATGACAGATCGCCGAAAATCTACCGCCCCGCCGGCGGAATGAACAGGCGTTCGGAAATTTGTCGCACCCGCCGCGGCAACGTCAGCCGCCCTCGATTTCCTCGCGTTTCAGTTCCAGCTCAAGCCAGAGCTCTTCCGCCCCCGAGAGCTCGGTCTGGGCGATCTGCAGGTCCTTCGCCATCGCATCGAACTTCGCCGGATCCTTTGCGAACAGGCCCGGGTCGGCGAGCGTTTCCTGCAGGGTGGCGATACGGCCCAGCAGTTCTTCCATGCGGCCGGGCAGGGTCTCCAGCGCGTGCTTGTCCTTGAAGGAGAGCTTTCGGCGCTCCGGCGCGGTGTTCTGCCGTGGTAAGGGCTCGGCGGCCGGCTTCTTCTCCTTTTCGCGCGCCGGCGGGGCCTGCCGGGCGGCGAGATCGCCGCCGCGCTGGGCCATCATGTCCGAATAGCCGCCGGCATATTCGACCCAGCGTCCGTTGCCCTCCGCGGCGATCACCGACGTGACGACGCGGTCGAGGAAGTCGCGGTCGTGGCTGACCAGCAGCACGGTGCCGGCGTAGTCGGCGAGCAGCTCCTGCAGCAGGTCGAGCGTCTCCAGATCGAGATCGTTTGTCGGCTCGTCGAGGACCAGGAGGTTGGACGGCCGCCGCAGCGCGCGCGCCAGCATGATGCGGCCCCGTTCGCCGCCCGACAGTGCGCCGACCGGCGTGCGCGCCTGCTCGGGTGCGAACAGATAGTCCTTCATGTAACCGATGACGTGACGCGTCTCGCCCGCTACCTCGACCTTGTCGCCCCCGCCGGTGAGCGCATCCGCGAGCGTTTCGGTCGGGGCCAGCGTATCGCGGCGCTGGTCGAGATACTCGACCTCGAGATTCTTGCCGATCCGCACGTGACCCTCGTCGGGTTTCAACTCGCCGGTCAGCAGCCGCAGCAGGGTCGTCTTGCCCGCGCCGTTGGGCCCGACGATGCCGACCCTGTCGCCGCGCGCGATCCGCGTCGAGAAATCGCGGACGATGACGGTGTCGCCGTAACTCTTGGAGATCGACTTCGCCTCGGCGACCAGCTTGCCGGACAT
>JAYQUR010000508.1:0-1853 GCA_038148075.1 Alphaproteobacteria bacterium
GTACCCGTCTGCGGGCAGATATCGCAGTGATCGGAAAGCGTCGCCCGGTCCGCGGGCGCAGCCGGAAACTCGGTTCTCTCGGGACCGCACAGCGGAAACTGCGGATTCGGCCCGTGCAGCGCGATCGCCGCCTCCGCGATGCCGCCGCCGAGCGCCATGAACACCGCCGCAACCAGCGCGACGACCCGGCAGTTGTCCCGGAAAATCCTCATGTCCGAAATATAGGGCGCCGAAACGGCACCTGCCAGCGATTAGAGATGCGCCATCGCCTGGCGGCCCTGACGCAGCAATCGCATCGCGCCGTCGAGCCCGTCGATCGTGAGCGGGAACATCCGGCCTTCCATGAGCTGGTAGGTCATGCGCACGCTCGGCGTCTGCATCCAGCGCTGCGACGGCACGGGATTGAGCCAGACCGCGTCGGGGAACCTCGCGAGAAAGCGCCGCAGCCACAACTCGCCCGGCTCCTCGTTCCAGTGCTCGATCGAGCCGCCGACCTCGGTAATCTCGAACGGGCTCATCGTCGCATCGCCGACGATGATGACCTTCCAGTCCGACGAATAGGTGTTCATCACCTCCCACGTCGGCGTCCATTCGCTGTAGCCGCGCCGGTTCTGCCGCCACACCCGCTCGTACAGGAAATTGTGGAAGTAGAAATACTCGAGGTGCTTGAACTCGGTGCGCGTCGCCGAGAACAGCTCCTCCGACAGGCGGATGAAACTGTCCATCGAGCCGCCAATGTCGAACAGCGTAAGGACCTTGACCTTGTTCTTGCGTTCGGCGCGCATCCGGATGTCGAGCATGCCGGCGTGGTCGGCCGTCGCCTTGATCGTCTCGTCGAGGTCGAATTCGTCCTCCGCGCCCTCGCGGATGAACTTGCGGAGCTT
This sequence comes from Alphaproteobacteria bacterium, assembly GCA_038148075.1. GTDB lineage: Bacteria > Pseudomonadota > Alphaproteobacteria > MPNO01 > UBA830 > JAYQUR01. The sequence continues at coordinate 885 of JAYQUR010000508.1, forward strand.
CCTGAGCGCGACCTTCATGTTGCGCGTGCCCAGCTCGGTCTCGCCCTTGAGGCCGCGAAACTCGCGCTTCTGCCACATCTTGGCGGCGCTTTTGCCGCCGCCCTCGCCGCCCATGCGGAAACCCGACGGGTTCCGGCCGGCATTGCCGAACGGCGACGTGCCGCCGGTGCCGATCCACTTCGATCCGCCGTGATGGGCGCTGTCCTGCTCCTGCAGGCGCTTCGCGAGCTCGTCCATGAGCTCCTCGAAGCTTATCGCCTCGATTTCCTCCTCGGTGAAGATCTCGCGCGCGACGCCGCGCAGCCATTCCTCGGGCAGATACTGCTCGATCAGGCCGGCAGTCTTGTGCATCGCGCCCTTGAAGAAGTTCTCGAAGACGAGATCGAACGTGTCGAAGAAGCGCTCGTCCTTCACCAGCGAGGCGCGGCTGAGATAGTAGAACTCGTCGATGCTGCCCTGCGAGACGCCCTTGTCGAGCGCCTCGAGGAACGTCAGGAACTCGCGGATCGTGACCGGGATCCGCGCGTCGCGCAGCTGATAGAAGAAATCGACGAACACGTCGGCCGCCCCTCTGAATTCAGGCGTCCTGGCGCCGCGACATGAAGGCGATGCGCTCGAACATGTGGACGTCCTGCTCGTTCTTCAGCAGCGCGCCGTAGAGCTTGGGGATCGCCTTGGTCGAATCCTCGCGCAGCGCCTCCGGGTCGATGTCCTCGGCGAGCAGCAGCTTGATCCAGTCCAGCAGTTCCGACGTCGACGGCTTCTTCTTGATGCCGTTCACGTCGCGGACCTGGAAGAAGACCTCCATCGCCTCCTTCAGCAGGCGCTTCTTGATGTCGGGGAAATGCACCTCGACGATCTTCGCCATCGTGTCCTCGTCCGGGAACCGGATGTAATGGAAGAAGCAGCGGCGCAGGAACGCGTCCGGCAGTTCCTTCTCGTTATTCGACGTGATGATCACCACCGGCC
>JAYQUR010000509.1:0-1842 GCA_038148075.1 Alphaproteobacteria bacterium
ACCGTATTCTGTTCTACTACCAGGTCGGGGGTGCGGTCGTATTTCTGATTCCCGCGATTCTGACCTGGCACACGCCGGAAACGCTGCTGATCTGGCTGATGTGCGCGGGAATCGGGCTGCTGACGGCGCTCGGCATGATCGGGTTCGTCCGCGGCTTCGCCGTCGGCGAGGCAAGCGTCATCGGGCCGACGGAATATATCCGGCTGATCTTCGCGGCGTTTTTCGGGTTCATGCTGTTCGGCGAAATTCCCGACATCTGGACGATTGTCGGCGCGCTGATCATCGTCGGATGCACCAGCTACATCGCGCATATGGAAGCGCGCGCGAAGAAGAGGCGCTAGCCGTCCAGCCAGGCGGTCGCTGCGATGGCGGCGGCCTTCGCCGCCGCCTCGTCACGGTATCGTTTGTCCGTGTTCGCGAAGACCAGTTGCCAGCCGGCCGGGTCTTCCGGGTCGCGGCGCCATTCGTCGAAAAGATAGAGGCCGTCCGCCATCCGGACGATATCGATACAACGGAATCCGTCGTCGCTTTCCAGCGATGCGACGACGACGGCGCCGTCGCCCCAGGCGCCGCGCTTCAAGGAGGGGACGAGAACGCCCGATCGAGGAACGCAACCGAGCGTTCATGCGTAAGACGTGCTGCCTTTTCGTCGTAATGGGCCTGTTCCGGGTTGTAGAACGCGTGTCCCGCGCCGGGATAGATGTGCATCTCGCATTCCGGGTGGGAGGCGCGGATCGCCTCGACCTTGTCGATCGGGACCACGTGGTCGGCGTCTCCGTAATGCATGATGGTCGGGCAGCGCGGCCGCCGCTCGATATTTTCGTATACGTCGCTGCCATAGAAGATTACCGCGGCGTCGAAATCGAGCGCTTCCGAGCTGACCCATGCCCAGGTGCCGCCCGTGCAGAACCCCGAAATGGCGACCTTGTCCGCAATATCGCGAAGCGCATCTGCTGCGGCCGCCACGTCGAGCGTCACCGTTTCCTCTTTCAGGTTTTCCCGAAATGCCATGCCGCCCTGCGCGCCGTCAGCGTCGTAGGAAAAGACCTTGTTCCGTTCGGTCCGGTCGTAGAGCGCCGGCGCAATGGCCGCGAATCCTTCGCGCGCGAACCAATCGCAGACATCCCCGAGATGGTCCGTCAGGCCATAGATAGCCTGGAGAAACACGACCCCGCCCCGGCAGTTGCCAGCGGGATTTGCGCGCCAGGCATCGAAACGATGTCCATCGGCGGCGGTGACGTTGATTCTTTCTGCCATACAAAAACCTCCCGAAATCGGGAGGAGCTTACGTCAAGCGCGGGAGAGTTTGTATACCGTCGTGCTACCGACCTGCAGCGGCCGACGACGGTTCGCCCGCCAGCTCCTTGACGAGATCTATAAAGGGCTCGATGGCGATCGGCTTCTGGAAACAGAAAGTAGACTCGCCGTCGTCCGCGACGCGCGGCGCATAACCGCTCGCCGACTGGCTCAGCAGGACGAGCGGAAGGCTCGCTGTATTGGACGACCTGCGGATGCGGTCGAGCACCGAGACGCCCCATTCCGACTCGAGATCCTGATTGTAAATCACGATATCCGGCGCCTGACCTTCGATCAGCGTCTCCGCCGCATCGAAGGTCGACGCGATCAGAGGCTCGTACCCCAGCTCAGTGACGAGCCTGTACAGAACCGACAGGCTGAACTGGTCGTTATCGATCAATAGAATTCGTTTTCTCGACATATCCGAGAATCCCCTTCCGGGTTCCGCTTCACAAACGGCATCGCCGCTGCTTCGGAGCGGAACGTTGGAATGTCCGTCGTCAGAACAATTGGGCTAACTGAGCATTTGAGCTAATGGAGGCTTTG
>JAYQUR010000510.1:0-1838 GCA_038148075.1 Alphaproteobacteria bacterium
GTCCATTCTGGACCGGCCTTTTCTCTGGCAAAGACGGACGTTGCTAGAACGGGAACAGAATATCCATGACCTGCTGACCGTAGCGAGGCTGCTGGACATCCGTTAGTTGCCCGCGTCCGCCGTAGGAAATCCGTGCTTCGGCGATCTGGGTGTGCTGGACGGTGTTGCTTGACGTAATGTCTTCGGGGCGTACGACACCGGCAATGAGAAGTTCGCGGACCTCGAAGTTCACGCGGACCTCCTGGCGACCCTGGACGACCAGGTTGCCGTTGGGAAGAACCTGAGTAACCAGGGCGGCGACGGTAAGGTTAAGTTCTTCGCTACGATCTACCTTGCCAACGCCCTTCGACTTGGAGGTGCTGCCGAGGCTGAGCGCGCTCGTCGGATCGAACGACTCCGGGAGAAGCTTCTTTTCCAACTGGGTCTCGAGCCCGAGGAAATTCGTGATGTCGGAGTCCTCGGTATTCTCTCGCGTCCGCTCCGTCTCGTTGTCGAACGTGGCCTTGTCGCTGATATTGATGACCACGGTCAGGATGTCGCCGACGCGAGCTGCGCGCTGATCCTTGAAAAACGCGCGCGCGCCCTGGCGCCAAAGCGAATTGGCCATGAACCGGTCATTGGTCGGCTCGGGCATCGGCAGGCTCACGACGCGGTAGCCGGGCTGCTCGGTCGGATTCTCGATCGGCGTGATGGGCGGTGCGGTGCCGATCTGCGCCATGCGGGTTACCGCGTTGCAGGCGCTCAGCGATACAGTGGCCGCAACCACGAGCGTAACCGTGCGCAGGCGGGGGAGGATGGGGGAAGCCATGACAGGTACCTTTCGGCCTTAGTTGACGGCCAGTTGCGAAGCGTTTGAGAAGGGAATGACGATTTCGCCGTCGCCGCTGACAATGCCCTGGACGGTCTTGCGGCTCTTGAGGTTGACGACCCGCACGACCTCGCCGCGCGCGCCGTCCTCGACGGCCTGGCCGTTCGTCTGCAGCAGCATGTACTTGGTCTGGACGGTGAGGGTGACCAGATCGCCCTTGCGAACGAGGCGCGGAGGCCATACGTCGTTGCTCCGGATCGGTGCGTTGGCGCGCAGAAGCCGTTTGGCTTCCTGGCCCACGAGGCCCTCGATATCGCGCACCTTGGCGAAGCGCACGTCGCTTTCGCGCACCTCGTTCCAGATCACGTCGGCGTCGCCCACCACTTCGCCCTTGGCGATGTTGCGGGTCAGGACGGGGATTTCGATGAGCGCGTGGGCGGTGCCGTCGATAACGCTTTCCTGGGCCGCGAATTCAGGCCCGAAGACCTTGAGAAGGGCTGTAAACCGCCTGCTGGCGCGATCGAAAGACAGATTGCTGACGGTCAGGTCGTAGGGGCTGTCGACCGGCAGCGCAGCGTTGAACGCCCGGTTTCGCACGTCGAGATCGAACCGGCCTTCCAGGCCCTCGTGCTGGAGTTCCTGGCGTAGCACGAACTCGACGTCCTCGAAGGCGAGCGACGTGCTTGCGCGGCGCACGACGACCACATTGACTGCCGGCCCCGGCGTCCAGTCGAGCCCGTGCTGCTTGGCGAAGCGCGCCAACTGGCTCGGTCGCAGGACCGTGCGTTCGCCCGGTTGCGGGGACGGGCCGACGCGGACCGACTCGGCATCGCCGGCGTCCTCGAAAATGTGCCCCAGCGTCAGCTCCGGTCCTTCGACCACGATCGGCGTGCGAAGCTGCGGCGCGGCGATGGCCGCGACGGACCAGCCCGCGGCAATCGCGGCGATCAGGGTTGTGGTGAAGGGGCGGAACATGTTCATGGGGCTATCGCCGGATCAGGCGCCTCGCTATCTCAGGTTGGTGATCGTC
>JAYQUR010000511.1:0-1837 GCA_038148075.1 Alphaproteobacteria bacterium
GCAGAGCCTCTATTCGGGCTTCGCCATCGGGCTGGTCATGGGCGTGATGATGCTGGTGACCGGCGGGCTATATCAGACGTTCGGCGGCGGCGCCTTTTTCGCGATGATCGCCCTGTCGGCCGGCGGCGGCGCGGTGGCGTTATTGCTTGCCCGCGTCGCGCCGAAACCCGGCAACTGACCCGGAACGAAAAACGCGCCCCTGCGGGCGCGTCATGGATCGCCGGTCGGCAGCGACGGTCAATGGCCGCCCTTGCCCTCCGCGTGATCCATCGAAGTGCGGATCAGGAAGAACACGAACAGAATTGCGAACACGAACATCGCAAGCCCGCCGTAATATCCGAGCCCCTCGCCCGCGTGCGAGGCGACGAACAGGCCGCCAAGGCCCATGACGACCGTGCAGAAACCGAGAATCCAGTTCGACATATTGTCCATGATTCGCCTCGTCAGTCAGCGTTTGCGTTGGCCGGATTGATAGCGTTTCGGCGCCGCCGGCGCAACGCGCTATTCCGCCGCATTGGCGGGTGGCCGCGGGCGGGCGTCGGAAACCGGCCGGCCGAAGCGCGTGCGCTCGCGCTTTTCCTCCACGGGCAGTCGCAGGACGAAGGCCGTTCCGTCGGGGCCGGTCCGGCCCAGTTCCGCATCGCCGCCGTGGCCGCGCATTAGGTCGCGCGCGATGGCGAGACCCAGGCCCGTTCCGCTGACGCGGGTCGAGCCCTGGAAAGGCTGGAAAAGATGTTCCCGCACCTTGACGGGCAGACCGGGACCGTTGTCCCCGATCTCGATCCGGGTCGTATCGCCCTGGGTCTCCGCCGCGACGGAAACTTTCGTGGCCCCGGCCTGGAATGCGTTCAGGACGAGGTTCGAGATCACGCGATAGAACTGCTCGCGGTCGGCGAAAATCTCGAAGGTGCGCGGCACCGAATTTTCGATCATCCCGGTCTGGTCGCCGCGCGCCGACAGGTCGGTCGCGATATCGCTGACGAGGGCGGCAAGATCGAAATGCGTCAGTTCGGGGGCGGGCGAGCCTTCGTTCGCGAAATTGAGGGTGCGGCTGCACAATGCGACCGCCCGGTCGATGGCGCCGAGCAAGGTGGGGGCGATCTTGCGGACCTTGGGATCCTCGCTTTCCGATACATGGTCGGAGACGAGCTGCGCAGTGGCGAGGATGTTGCGCAGGTCGTGGTTGATCTTGGTGACGGCCGTGCCGAGCGCCGCCAGACGCGTCCGCTGTTTCAGCGCGTCCCGCAGGCGGCGTTGCATCTGGGCGAGCTCGCGCTGGGCCCTGCCGATTTCGTCGCGCCGCCGACCGGGCCGGATCAATCTGCGCGCGTCGTCGGGATCCCGCCGGAAGTTCACCATGCTGTCCGTCAGGTTAAGCATCGGGCGGACGAACATCCACTGCAGGCTCAGATAGACCAGCGTTGCCGTCATCAGCGAGATCAAGATCGACAGCGCGAGAATCCGCCCCGAATAGTCGAGCATCTGTTCGCGCATCGCGTACTCGTCGATCACCGTCTCGACGACCACGTTATCGTTCCGGGGCGACGGGCCGACGACCCGGATCATGCGCGGTTCGTGCCGCCACAGGACCAGCAGCGCCTCGCCGATCAGCGCGAAGAATTCCTTGTCACGCGTATCGAACGTCTCGTGAATCCTGGGCGGCATGTCGCGACTGAGCATCAACGCCTTCGACTGCGGCCGGCGCAGCACGATGCCGTAGGATTTCGCGCTCTTGAGAAGCTCCTCCAGAAACTCCCCGCTGACGCGGTTGTCGGAGGGCGCCTCCAGCGCGAGGCTGGCGAGATGCGCCGACGCGATTCGCTCCTCCATATAGGAG
>JAYQUR010000512.1:0-1834 GCA_038148075.1 Alphaproteobacteria bacterium
GATCGCAGTTATGCAGGACGGCCGCATCGTTCAGAGCGGTCCGCCGGACGAACTCTACTTCCACCCGAAGAATGCCTTCGTCGCCGGACTATTCGGCGAAGTGAACGAATTCGCCGGACAGGTCTCGGAAGGTCACGTTGAAACGCCTTTCGGCCGCTTGTGCACGCCGGAAATCGCCGATGGTGCGGACGTGGATGTGCTGGTCCGCCCGGAAGCGCTCCGGGTCGATGCCACCGCGGCGCCGGAAGACACCAATGCATCGGTTACGACGGCCCGTCTCCTCGGGCGGTCGAGCCTGCTGCATCTCAACGTGCCCATGGGAGAGGGCCGGGTGCTGCATCTTCATTCCCGCGTGGCCGGGCGGTTGCTCCCCGCGGAGGGAACCAAGGTCCGGATTACCCTGGACGAGCAAAACGTCTTCGTATTTCCAAGCAGTTAGGTTCCTGCGACGAGGTCTCGTCATTGCAGCGGGTGGACCTTTCTGCGATATTCCGCGCCATAGCATTAACAGTCTTCAGGGGCGTCTCTCATGGGAAGCTTCAGCGTCTGGCATTGGGTTGTCGTTCTGGTCGTGGTTCTTATCCTGTTCGGCGGCGGCGGCAAGCTCTCCCGGCTGATGGGCGATGCGGCCCGCGGTATCAATGCCTTCAAGAAGGGTCTCAAGGAAGACGGGAGCCCCGATAGCGCGAGCAGTGAAGACAACAAGGCAATCCGCAAGGACGCTTCCGAGACCGCGGCTGAAGACGTGAAGAAAGACGAAGCGGCGAAGGGCTGACCTTCCTCCGCCGCGCCCTCAACTGAAAGGTACGGCCGGCCATGTTCGACATCGGCGGCTGGGAATTCCTGCTCATTGCGATACTCGGGATCATTATCATCGGTCCCAAGGAACTGCCGGGCGCAATCCGTACGGTGAGCCTTTTCGTGCGCCGTGCCCGCGAACTCGCCCGCGATTTTCAGTCGGGGCTCGAGGACGTCGCGCGTGAGGCCGAACTCGACAAGCTTACCGAGGACATGAAGCATATCGCCGACCCCGGGGGAAGCATCCGTCGGAGCGTCGAAGACGCGATCGACCCGGAAGGCGAGATAAAGCAAGCCATGGAGTTCGACCGCGAGTGGCGGGACGACGACCTTTACGACGAATATGAGGGGCAGGACGAGAAGCGAATCCTGCCGCCGGAAATGGAACAACAGGCGAACGAGCCGTCGGCGGACGCCGGGCAGGACGATGGCGATAAGGTCGGCGGGGGTCCCGCCACGCCCAAGCCGGGAGCCGCGTGATGGCGGGCGAAGCCGAACGGGACGACGCCGACGACAAGAAGATGCCGCTTCTCGACCACCTGGTCGAACTCAGGACGCGCCTGATATACAGCTTCGTCGCCTTCGTCGTGGCGTTTATCGTCAGCTTTTTCTTCGCGCAGGAAATATACGATTTCTTCGTCCGGCCGCTCGCCCGGGCGATGGAAGGGCGCGAAGGTGCGCGTCTGATCTTCACGGCGCTGTACGAGCCGTTTCTCGCCCAGATCAAGGTTGCCTTCTACACGGCGCTGTTCGTTTCTTTTCCCGTGATTTCCGCGCAGATCTGGATGTTCGTCGCCCCCGGCCTCTACAAGAACGAGAAACGCGCTTTCCTGCCTTTTCTGTTGGCGACGCCGGTTCTGTTCTTCATGGGAGGCGCGCTGGTCTACTACTTCATCATGCCGCTGGCCTGGGAATTCTTCCTGAACTTTCAGACGATTGGGGGAGACGGCGCGCTACCGGTCGAGGTCGAACCCAAGGTGGACCAGTACCTGTCGCTGGTCCTCAGGCTGATCTTCGCATTCGGGCGCGCGTTCGA
>JAYQUR010000513.1:0-1833 GCA_038148075.1 Alphaproteobacteria bacterium
GATGGAACCTGACCCACGTGCTGGCGACCCACCATCACGACGACCACGTCGGCGGCGTGCCGGAGATCAAGGAAAAGACCGGCTGCACCGTGGTCGGTCCCAAAGCCGACCGCGACCGCATCCCGATGATCGACGTCGAGGTCGCCGACGGGGATACGTTCATGCTCTACGAGGCGGCGGCGAAGGTCTGGGACGTGCCGGGTCACACGAAGGGCCATATCGCATACTGGTTCGCCGAGAGCCAGGCGCTGTTCTGCGGCGACACGCTGTTCGCCCTCGGTTGCGGGCGCGTGTTCGAAGGCACGCACGAGCAGATGTACAACTCGATCTCGAAGTTCAAGGAAGTGCCCGACGAGACCTGGGTCTACTGCGCGCACGAATACACCACCGCGAACGCCAGCTTCGCACTGCATGTCGATCCCGAAAACGCCGCACTCCAGGCTTATGCGAAGCAGATCGAGCGCCGTCGAGAAGCGGGGGTGTCGACGGTGCCGTCGTTGATGGGCGTCGAACGTCGAACCAACCCGTTCCTGCGTGCCGACGAGCCGTCGCTCGCGGCCGCGGTGGGCCTTGCCGGCAAGTCGGGCGTCGAGGTGTTCGCGGAAGTCCGTACCCGCAAGGATAGTTTTTAGGGGTTGAGACAATGAAGCTTCGCTGGTCGCCGACGTCGCCCTTCGTCCGCAAGGTCGTCGTTCTGATGAAGGAAAAGGGGATCGAGGACCTCGTCGAGAAACAGAAGTCCAATCCTCTCAGCCGCGACGACCGCGCGGCGACGCCGAGCCCGCTCGGCAAGATTCCCTGCCTTATTACCGACGACGGAGAGTCGATCTTCGATTCCCCGGTGATCATGGAGTATCTCGATGCCGAGTGCGATGGCCCCTCCATGCTGCCGGCGTCCGGGCCTGAACGCTGGAAGGTCCTGCGCCGCCAGGCGACGGCCGACGGCATGATAGACGGGATGGTCGTCTGCTTCGTCGAGAGCCTGAAGAAGCCGGAACGTCAATCCGCCGGGATCGTCGCGCATAACAAGGCCATGGTCATGAACGGCATCAAGGCGTTCGAGGCGGAGGCCGACGATTTTACCGGGGTCGACGTCGGGACGATTTCCGCCGCGGTGGCGCTGGCGTTCGCCGATCAGACCTTTCCCGAGGACGACTGGCGCGCGGACAACCCGAAGATAGCGGCATGGTTTACCGAATTTAACGCGCGTCCTTCGATGACCGAGACGGTTCTCGTCGACGCCCTGTCGTTCAAGTAGAGCGCCCGAACAGATCGCCCGCCGCGAGTGCCGCGCCGCCCACGATCAGGATGCCGCCAGCGACCGTCCAACGGTCCACCGGCGCACCCATGATAACGATCAGCAGCAATGTCGAGACAAGCGGCGCGCCATAGGCGAGGACGCCCAGCGTCCTCACATCGCCGCGCTTCAGACCGAAATCCCACAGGAAGAACGCGCCGCCGACGGGTCCGGCGCCGAGAAGTAGGACAACCGTCCATTGTGCCGCGGTCGGCGCGACCGTCGTCTCGAGCGCCAGATGGGCGAGCAGGCCAAGAAGCGCTGTCCCAACGCAGAAACCGCCTACTGCTTCCGTCGGAACCGATCTGAGCCGGCTGCTCGCAACCGAATATCCCGCCCAGATCAGCGCCGACAGAACGGCGGCGCCGAAATCGAGCGCATAGGCCGGGTCGACGTCGAGCGGCCCATCCCGGATCACCAGTAGCCCGGTCCCGGCCAGTCCGGCAAATGCGCCGGCGACATGACGCGCCGCGAGTCTTTCGCCGGGCAGGAACGCCGAAAACAGGACGATCAGAAGCGGCCAGAGATAGTTGATC
>JAYQUR010000514.1:0-1823 GCA_038148075.1 Alphaproteobacteria bacterium
ATCCTCCCTTATGCAAACTCCTCAATCTGCCCCATGAGCGCTGACGTCAGACAACGTCTATCGCGAGTCCATCGACTCCCTCGCGAACGAGTTCAAGAAACTCGCCGATGAGGTCGCGAAGGAAGTGGCGAACGAGATCCTGAAGGTTTTCAAGAAGGCCTGATCTCCGCAATTGACCCGGCCCCGGGCGGAGCACAGAGTCGGCGGATGCCGATCCTGTGCCGCACATGCTTCCGTCTGGATGACGGCCCCGCCGACGGCGCCTGCGCAAGCTGCGGCGGCAGCCATACGGTTTCGCACGCGGAACTCGACCGGCTCCGCATCGCCCATCTCGATTGCGATTCCTTCTACGCCAGCGTCGAGAAACGCGACCGTCCGGAGCTCGCCGACAAGCCGGTTCTGGTCGGCGGCCAGAAACGCGGCGTGGTCATGGCCGCCTGTTACGTCGCCCGCCGGTACGGCGTCCATTCCGCGATGCCGATGTTCAAGGCGTTGCGCCAGTGCCCCGACGCGGTCGTCATCCGCCCGGACATGCAGAAATACGGCCGTATCGGACGCGAGATTCGCGAAATGATGCGATCGGTCACGCCGCTCGTCGAACCGATCTCGATCGACGAGGCGTTCCTCGACCTGACCGGAACGGAGAGGCTCCACGGCGGCGCGCCCGCGCAGACCGTTGCGAGGCTGGTTGCCGACATTCGCGCCGCGCACGGAATTACCGTTTCGATCGGGCTGAGCCACAACAAGTTCCTGGCGAAACTCGCCTCTGCCCTCGAAAAGCCGCACGGGTTTACCGTCATCGGCGAAGCGGAAACCGTGTCGTTCCTCGCAACCCAGCCGGTGGCCCGCATCTGGGGCGTCGGCGCCGTCCTTCAGAAGCGCCTCGAACGGGATGGAATCACCCGCATCGGCGAACTGCAGCAGATTGCGGAGGAAGAACTCGTCCGCCGTTACGGAAAGATGGGCGGCCGGCTTGCCCGGCTGTCGCACGGCAGGGATTCCCGGCACGTCGAGCCCGGTTCCGGACGAAAGAGCCTGTCCAGCGAGACGACGTTCGCGGAAGACGTGTCAGCCCCGGAAGCGCTGAAACGTATCCTCTGGCGTCAGGCGGAAAAGGTTTCCGCCGGCGTCAAGAAAGAGGGTATCGGCGGGCGAACCGTCACGCTGAAGCTGAAGACCGCGCGGTTCCGGATCCGGACGCGGTCGCGAACGCTTCCCCATCCGACCCAACTCGCGGACGTCATCTATGCGGCGGCGGCGCCGCTGATAGACCGCGAGGCGGACGGAACCGCGTTCCGGCTGCTGGGCGTCGGACTGTCCGAGTTCGCGCCGGCCGATCAGTGCGATCCCGTCGATCTCGCCGATCCCGACGCACAGCGGCGCAAGCGCGTGGAAACGACGCTCGACGAGCTTCGCGACAGGTTCGGCGCGGACTCGATTGTAAAAGGAAGGCGTTTATAGGAAGACCGGCTCAGCGCCCGAGCGAGAACCCGTGATCGATCTTCGCCAGATGGGCCATCAGGTATTCGATGTTGTCGTCGCCCATCGCACGGTCCGGGTCCTCGAAATTGGTGATGATCCGCTCGATCATCCGGCGCCGGAAGCGCACCTGGTCGTTCTCGCCGCCGTCGTATTCCGTCTCGTGAGAAACTTCGATCGCGGCCTGAAAGGCGGGCTGAAGCGCATCCGGCAGCTTCGCTTTCGTGAGAAGCTGGGTTATGGCCTCTGACCTGTCGGCGTGAATGATCTTTCGCGCCTCCGACAGGGGAATCCGCGACAGGATCGCGATGCTGGCTTCGAAGAAGTCGACATCGCCCATGCAC
>JAYQUR010000515.1:0-1798 GCA_038148075.1 Alphaproteobacteria bacterium
AGCGTAAACAGACGCCGGGCGGTGCTCTCGTCTACCGCTACGTAGTCGTCGAGGCGTGCACGCAGGATTTCGGCGCCTTCGTCGTGAAGGGCGCGGCGTCCCATGTCGATCGCTTCGATCTTCGACGGGCTCGCCGTGCGGATTGCTTCGTAGTAGCTCTCGCAGACGGTGAAATAGTCGCGGATGATCTTGCGGAAGACGGAGAGCGGCAGTGGAATGTCGATGAGATGCATGCCGTCGTCTCCGGTGATTTCGAAAATCAGCCGGCTTTCCTGCAGCATCAGGCGAAGCGCATAGGGGCCCTCGTCGTAGCCGATGACGGCGAAGCAGTTCTCGTCCAGGAGATCGAAGATCGCGACGCGGCGTTCGTGTTCCACCTCGGGATTTCGCGCGACCATGTTCCGGTCGTCGAGAACGACATCGAACAGACGGTTTTTTTCGTCCGCCATGGCGCGCCAGCCGTCTCTATCTGCGGTTCAGGCGGACGGATACCGACAGGGCGTGGGCATCCAGGCCCTCGGCGCCGGCCAGTTCGACGGCAGCCGGGCCGATCCGGGACAGGGATGCGGCGTCGCAGGCGACGAGGGTCGTCCGCTTCATGAAATCGATCACGCCCAGACCGGACGAGAATCGCGCGCTCCGTGAAGTGGGCAGCACGTGGTTCGGGCCGGCCACATAGTCGCCGATCGCCTCAGGCGTGTGACGGCCGAGAAAGATAGCCCCTGCGTGCGTGACGCGGTCCGCCAGCGCATCCGGATCCTCGACGGCGAGTTCCAGATGTTCCGGCGCGATCCGGTCGACCAGCCGGGCGGCGTCTTCCAGCCGGGGGACGATGATGATCGCGCCGTTTTCTTCCCAGCTCGCCCGCGCGATGGCAGCGCGCGGCAGGGTTGCCAGGTGCCGCTCGGCCGCGTCGCCGACCGCGTCGGCCAGCGCCCCGGATTCGGTGATCAGGATCGATTGCGCCGACGTGTCGTGTTCGGCCTGCGACAGCAGATCGGCTGCGATCCAGGCAGGGTCGTTCTCGGCGTCCGCGACGACAAGGATTTCCGAGGGGCCCGCTATCATGTCTATCCCCACGCGGCCGAACACCTGGCGCTTGGCCTCGGCCACGAAGGCGTTGCCGGGTCCCGTGATCTTGTCGACGGGCTCGATCGTCTCGGTTCCGTAGGCCAGCGCCGCAACCGCCTGCGCGCCGCCGATCCGATATATCTCGCGTACGCCCGCGAGGTCCGCGGCGGCGAGGACCAGCGGGTTGATCTCGCCGTCGGGGGTCGGCACGGCCATGACGATACGCGGTACGCCCGCGACGGCGGCGGGCACGGCATTCATCAGGACGGAGCTCGGATAGGCCGCCGTCCCGCCGGGGACGTAGATCCCGGCCGCCGATACCGGCGTCCAGCGCGCACCCAGGCGCACGCCGTCCGAATCGGTATAGGCGAAGCCGTCGGGAAGCTGGCGTTCGTGGAAAGCGCGGATGCGCGCCGCGGCAAGCTCAAGCGCCGCGATCCGGTCCGCGGAGCAGGCGTCGCGGGCGAAGGCGATCAGATCCGGATCGAGGCGGAGTCCGTCCGAAACGTCGAGACGGTCGAACTTCTTCGTATAGTCGGCGACGGCGGCATCGCCGCGCTCGCGCACGTCCGCGATTATGCCGGCGACGATGCCGGCAACGTCATCCTCCGCATCGCGGCGGCGGTCGATAAACGCGGCGAAATCAGCCTCGAAGCCGGGTGCGCTGGCGGAAAGCCTAAGCGGCATCCAGCGCCTCCTCGAAGCGGCCGATCCACCCCTTCAACTC
>JAYQUR010000516.1:0-1796 GCA_038148075.1 Alphaproteobacteria bacterium
AGCGGTATAGGCCGACTGATAATAATCGCGGCCAAGGCCCTCGATTTCGACCCGCGGATTTCGTCCAAGTATCTCCGCCTCGGCCACTGGACCGGGGAAACCGTGACCGACTGGCTACGGAAATGGGCCGAAGAAACTCCCGATGCTCCTGCGATCCGGACCCCGGCAGGCGATATTTCATACGCTGCCGTCGACGATGCTTCCCTGAGGCTCGCCAACAGCCTGCTCGAGCTTGGTATCCAGCGGGGCGACGTCGTTGCGATCCAGTTGCCTAACACGCCCGACTTCATGATCGCCTATTTCGCCATCACCCGGATCGGCGCCGTGGTCTCGACGCTCCACATGCCCTATCGGGGCGGCGAAATCGAACCGCTGCTGCGGCATGCCAGCGCTCGAGCCGTGATCTGCGGGCCGGCAACCGACGCCTACGACGCGCCGCGGACGATGCTGGACCTGGCGGGCCGCGTCGATACGCTGGAGCGTGTAATCGTCGCCGGCGACTCCGCTCCGGAGGCCGCGCTGTCCCTGACCGCACTGACGGACAACGGCGGCGCCGCGGCGATCGCAAACCCGCCGGTCGCTGCGGACCCTGCCATTCTGTGCTTTACCTCGGGAACGTCCGCCGCGCCGAAGGCCGTGGTACACGCCTATCACACGCTGCTGTCCAACAACCGCATTGCCGCGCCGCTCTATGGCATGACGAACGACGACGTCGTCCTCGGCAGCCCGCCCTTTACGCATGCGTTCGGGATCTGCGTCCTTAATTTCACGCTTATGGTCGGCGCAACGGCGTTGCTGATGCCCGCCTTCACGCCCCCTGCCCTTATCGGCCTGATCGAGACAGGCCGCCCGACCGTCCTTTTCGTCGCACCCGCCCATGTCGCCGCATGCCAGAAAGCGGGCCTGCTCGAAAACGGGGATCTTTCGTCGGTCCGGATCGCGACGATATCCGGTTCCGCCTGTCCTCCCGAGGTCGCCTACGCCCTCGAAGGCGTCATGCCCAACGGGTCTGTCGGCCAGATGTGGGGCATGACGGAATGCTTCATGGGCCTGCATACGCCGTTCGATGGACCGCCCGATATCCGCTGCGAAACGCTCGGGGGCTCTACGCCGAGTTTCGAAGCGAGAATGGTCGCCTCGCAAGGCGCGATCCTGCCGGACGGAGTCGAAGGCGAGCTGGAAATCCGGGGCTGTTCGGTCATCGCCGGCTACTACGGCAACGAGGAAGCCAACCGAAGCGGTTTCACCGGCGACGGCTGGTTTCGCACCGGCGACCTGGCGATCCGGGACAAGGACGGGAACGTCCGCATCACAGGACGCGTCAAGGACGTCATCAATCGCGGCGGCATCAAGATCAACCCGACGGACGTCGAGGCGGTAATCGATACGCATCCGGCAGTTTTAATGTCCGCCGTCGCCCCGATTCCGGATGAGGTTCTCGGAGAGAAAGCCTGTGTTTATATACAGTTAAAAGATAATTCTTCTGTAACACTCGAAGAAATTTGCAGGTGGCTGGACGAGAACGGCGTCGCCAAGATGAAGTGGCCGGAAAAACTGGTCGTCGTCGATGCCATGCCGTTAACGCCGACGCGCAAGATCGTGAAGGGCGCGCTCCGGTCGTCTTCGGACGGGTAGTAGCAAGCGGACGTCCTGAACCGACGAAC
Source organism: Alphaproteobacteria bacterium (assembly GCA_038148075.1). Classification (GTDB taxonomy): domain Bacteria; phylum Pseudomonadota; class Alphaproteobacteria; order MPNO01; family UBA830; genus JAYQUR01. The sequence goes on from JAYQUR010000516.1 coordinate 1,665, forward strand.
TGCGTGCCGTTCAACGCGCGACGGTGCGCTCGGGCGGAAAAATCAGCGTAACCGTCGTCCCTTCGCCGATCTCGCTCTCGATTTCGATCGAGCCGCCGTGCATCTCGATGAACGCCTTGACGAGCGGAAGGC
>JAYQUR010000517.1:0-1786 GCA_038148075.1 Alphaproteobacteria bacterium
CACCGGCGGGCGCCTGCTCGATAGCGGCCGGCGCATCGAGCGATGCGACCCCACCGCCAAGGTCGTTCGCGAGCTCGCGACCGCCGACGACCCGGCCGAAGACGGCAGCCTCGACCTGCTGCTGGAGCTCGGCGACAGCGCGATGACCTACCGCACGCGCTATTTCGCGACCGTCCAGCTTCCCGCCGTGCTCGACCTGCTGATCGCGGACGACACCAACCCCCGCTCGCTCGCGTTCCAGGTCGACGTCCTGCTCGATCACCTTGCCAGCCTGCCGCCCGACGTGGACGTCGCCAGGTTGCCGCGTCAGAACTATCTCGCCGAGGAAATGAGAAGCGTCATCCGGCTCGTGGACATGTCTCGACTCGCCGTCGAAACCGACGGGCGGGGACGCCGCGTGCGGCTGGACAGGTTCCTCCGCGACCAGCAGGAAAGCGCCGAGAGCATCTCGGATGCGCTGGCGCAGACCTACTTCACCCACGTGCTGGCCGTGCGCAGTCGCGGCCCGGCGGAATCCCGGACGTGATTTACGACATCGACCACCGGACGACGTACAGGTACGCGCAGCCGGTCTCGATCTCCCACCATCTGCTCCACATGTGCCCGCGCCCGACCGCAGGACAGACGGTAGAGCGGCATAATCTGTTCGTCGAGCCCGCCGCGACGGTGATCCGGGATTCCGTCGATTATTTCGGCAATACGGCGACGCACGTGACCATCGAGGAATCGCACGACGAACTGTCGGTCGTCTCCCGGAGCACCGTCGACGTGTTCGGGGCGCCCGCGGTAGAGCCATGGACGTCGCCGGCCTGGGAAACGGTCGCGGACCTTCTGTCGTGGGCGGCGGATGCCGAAGCGCTCGATGCGGCGCAGTGCCTCTACGATTCGCCGATGACGATGGCGGGGCGGGCCGTGCGGGATTATGCCGCCGCGTCGTTCGCGCCGGGCCGGCCCGTCCTCGAGGTCGCGCTCGATCTGATGACAAGGGTTTTTACCGATTTCAAGTTCGACGCCAGCGTCACCGACGTCGCGACGCCGGTCGACAGGGTCTTCGAGGAGCGCGGCGGCGTCTGCCAGGACTTCGCCCACCTTCAGATCGCCTGCCTGCGCGCGCACGGCATCGCCGCGCGCTATGTCAGCGGTTACATCCTGACCCATCCGCCGGAAGGGAAGGAAAGGCTGGTCGGTGCGGACGCGTCGCACGCCTGGCTGTCGGTCTGGTCGCCGGGCTACGGCTGGATGGATGTCGACCCGACCAACAACCACGTGCCGACAACCGAGCACGTGACCGTCGCCTGGGGACGGGATTACGGCGATGTCAGCCCCATCAACGGCATGGTCGTCGGCGGCGGCGAACACGAGATCGATGTCGCCGTGGACATGCGCCCGATCGGATAGGAAGCCCGCATTGCCGCGAATCGACGGCCGTGTTTCCATGCCTCTACGCGATCATCGAAAACCGGAACAAAACCGGAAATTGCGTTCGAAAACAACGGTTTTTCAATTATTTGAAAAAACCGTTGCCAATGAGAACAAAAAGGGTACTTTCTGTTCCCCAGGGGCCGCAGCGCCGAATTGATGCTTATGGCATTGCCGCAAACAGGAGGGCAGAATGGCTGAAGCCAATCTCAGAGTGATCGACAGAGACACCATGGAAAGATCCGCCGCCGACAAGGCGAAGGCGCTGGAAGCGGCGCTCAGCCAGATCGAACGGGCCCACGGCAAGGGCTCGATCATGAAGCTCGGCGAGGGAGCCTCGAATGCCGATATCGACACGGTCTCGACC
>JAYQUR010000518.1:0-1783 GCA_038148075.1 Alphaproteobacteria bacterium
ACGACGCCCTCGACGTCCTCTTCCTTGGCTTCGGTCGCCACCGCTTCGGCGTCCTCGTCCCAGTCGATCGCAATCGGCTCGCGCGTCAGCGCGTTACTCAGGACCTCGTCCACGGTGCCGACCGGAATGACCGTAAGCCCCTTCTTCACATTGTCGGGGATGTCGACGAGATCCTTCTCGTTGTCCTTCGGGATCAGGACAGTGGTAATGCCGCCGCGATGCGCCGCAAGCAGCTTCTCCTTGAGACCCCCGATCGGGAGAACCCGGCCGCGCAGCGTTACCTCGCCCGTCATCGCAACGTCGCGGCGGACGGGAATGCCGGTCAGGACGGAGACGATCGAGGTGCACATCGCGACGCCGGCCGACGGCCCGTCCTTGGGCGTCGCGCCTTCGGGCACGTGGACGTGAATGTCCCGCTTGTCGAACAGCGTCGGGCGGACACCGAACACGGCGAGGCGCGAGCGCACGTAGGAGCGCGCGGCCTGGACCGATTCCTGCATCACGTCGCCGAGCTTGCCGGTGTGCGAGATGCTGCCCTTGCCGGGCATCAGCAGCGCCTCGATGGACAGCAGCTCGCCGCCGACTTCCGTCCAGGCAAGACCGGTGGTCACGCCGACCAGATCCTCGGACTCGATCTCGCCGAAGCGGTAACGGGCGACGCCCGCATACTTGTCGAGATTGCGGCGCGTGACGCGAACCGACTTCTTGCTGCTCGACGCCAGTTCCTTGACGGCCTTTCGCGCCAGGTTCGCAAGCTCGCGTTCGAGATTACGAACGCCCGCCTCCCGCGTATAGAGCCGGACCAGATCGCGCAACGCGTCGTCCGAAATCGACCACTCGCCCTTCTTGAGCCCGTGCGACTTGACCTGCTTGGTGATGAGGTGCCGCTTGGCGATCTCGACCTTCTCGTCCTCGGTGTAGCCCGAGAGGCGGATGATCTCCATGCGGTCCAGCAGCGGCTGGGGCATGCGCAGCGTGTTCGCCGTGGTCACGAACATCACGTCGGACAGGTCGTAATCGACCTCCAGATAGTGGTCGGCGAACGTGTTGTTCTGTTCGGGATCGAGAACCTCGAGCAGAGCCGACGTGGGATCGCCGCGCCAGTCCGCCCCGAGCTTGTCGATCTCATCCAGCAGGAACAGCGGATTGGACGTCTTCGCCTTCTTCATGCCCTGGATGACCTTGCCCGGCATCGAGCCGATGTAGGTCCGCCGGTGGCCGCGGATTTCCGCTTCGTCGCGGACGCCGCCGAGCGACATGCGCACAAAATTGCGGCCGGTCGCCTTTGCGATCGACTTGCCCAGCGAGGTCTTGCCGACGCCGGGCGGTCCGACGAGACACAGGATCGGTCCCTTGATCTTGCGAACGCGAATCTGCACCGCAAGATATTCGAGGATACGTTCCTTGACCTTCTCCAGGCCGTAATGATCCTGGTTGAGGATTTTCTCTGCGGCCTTGATGTCCTTCTTGACCCGCGAGCGCTTGCCCCACGGAATGCTGAGGATCCAGTCGAGATAGTTGCGCACGACGGTCGCCTCGGCGGACATCGGGCTCATCGACTTGAGCTTCTTCAGCTCCTGGGTCGCCTTTTCCTTGGCTTCCTTCGTCAGCTTGGTCTTTTCGATCCGCTCTTCGAATTCGCCGGCCTCGTCGCGGCCGTCCTCGGTCTCGCCGAGCTCCTTCTGGATCGCCTTGAGCTGCTCGTTCAGATAGTACTCGCGCTGGGTTTTCTCCATCTGCCGCTTGACGCGGTTGCGGATGCGCTTTTCGACCTGCAGAACGC
>JAYQUR010000519.1:0-1778 GCA_038148075.1 Alphaproteobacteria bacterium
GGCTCGTTTCGTACCGCAACTCGTGGCATGGACCGCTCTCGTCCTCGCAATCGTCAGCCTCGCGAACCATACGTTCCGGCGACCTTCGACCGGCGGCCGGACAGCGGGCATACGCGAACGCATGCTGGCGCAGGCCCGGTCGGACATCGCGACGACAGAGTCGGGCGAGTCGGATCCGGCGACGGTTCGCCGCCGAATCCTTGCTTTCGCGGGCTGGCTCGCCGCGTTCATCGCGCTGACGTTCCTCATCGGTATGCTGCCGACGATCTTCGTCTTCGCACTCGCCTTCATGCTGGTCAAAGGCGAGCGCCCGACCCTGTCGGCGACGATCGCCGCTTCGCTGACCGTCTTCTGCTGGTTCGTATTCGACGACCTGCTTGCATTGCCCTGGCCGGATTCTCTGCTCGGCGAACTCGCGCCGGCATTGAAGGACGTCGTGCCGGGCATTTGAGGATCAGCGCGCCACCGGGATCGCGATTTCGACGCACAGGCCGCCGTCATCGAGATTCCGGGCGACAATCGTGCCGCCGAGTGCATCGACGTTTCGCCGCACAACCCACAAGCCGATGCCGTAGTGGCCCTCGCCCGATTCCGCGGCACCGGACATGTCGGCCCCGCGGTTGGTGTAGTAGCGCTCGAAGATCCGGTCGAGGTCGGCGTCGGCGACGCCGGGCCCCTCGTCCGCAACCGCCATGAGGACCGCCTCGGGCGTCCGGCCGAGCCGTACCGAGATACGCCCGCCCGGCGGCGAAAAGCCGTGCGCGTTGTCGAGCAGGTTCTCGACCACAGTCTCGATCAGGGCGGCGCTGCCCCAGACGTCGAACGGACCAGAACCTTCGAAATCCAGTTGCAGCTCGCAATCGTCGTACATCCGGACGAGATCGGCGCACTGCAGTTCCACCAGCGCCGCCAAATCCACCCGCTCGCGCGGCGCTTCGAGGATCGCCGCCGTGACGTTGTCGAGCTGGCGCGACGCGCTGACCAGCCTGTCCAGCTTTTCCGTCGACTGTTCGATCCGCGACAGCGCCCGCGATGCCTCGTTCTCCGACGCCGCGAGTCGTTTCAGCGGCTCGACGGACTGGGCGATCACCGCGAGCGGCCCCTTGAGCGCATGGGCGTTCTCTTCCGCTGCCTCTCGGATCGAGCGCGCCGACGCGCGGAGCCCCAAAACGAGCCGGTCGAACTCGGTCGCGATGCCGGAAATCTCCGGCACGCGGTTCTGGCGCTCGAACGACTTGCCGCCCGCATCGCCTGTCCGGATGTCGCGCGCCAGCCGTGCGAACCGCCGGAGATTTCCCCAGATGTCGGCGAACATCCACAGCACCACCATCGCGATCATCGCGTAGATGACCGACGCGACGCGAACCTCGGTCGATTGCCAGTAGGGCCGGCCGAGAGACGATCGCAACACCGCGTTGCCGGAGCGCGAGACAAGCACGAACCAGCATCCCCGCGGGCTGGGCACAGGCGTCACCGCCGTCAGCACCTCCTCCTGACCGGAGACGTTCGTGTAGCGTTGGGTGTCCGCGATATAGGGCAGGCAACCGCCGCCCGTTTCGGCGATGGCTCCCGCCTCGATCAGGCGAACCCGCTCTGCCTCCAGCCTGTCGTTCGGCAGGGGCGGTACTGCGGCAATCAGAAAAAGGCCCTGCTTCCGTCCGCCGACGTTGGGGCGCAGCAGAAGCCGGATCGCGGTGTCGACGCCGCCGAGCCGGCGCACCTCGTCGGACAGCTTCTCCGCGCTCCGGCCGTCGAAACGCTGCAGGATGGGTGCGAGC
>JAYQUR010000520.1:0-1777 GCA_038148075.1 Alphaproteobacteria bacterium
GTTCCGCGAGCCCCTCGGTCCGGTGCGCCTCCGTCCCGCGATCGGGGCGCATCTCGTGAAGGACGACCGGAACGCCCGCCCGCGCGATCTGCCAGGCGGCTTCGGAGCCGGCAAGACCGCCGCCGATGACGTGGACCGGAGCGGCCGCGGCCGTCATCGCGGCAAGCGCTCGACGAGACGGCACAGGCGGGACAGCATCGGATCTCTGATGCCGAGTTCGAGGAGGTGCTCGTGCGTGTTGAACAGATAGTCGGTGCACGGGCCGAGATGGCCGCAGCCTTGCGCGATATGGCGGGCGATTTCCTCGGGTGGCCGGCGTCCGGCGAAGTTCTCGCTGTCGCGATTGGCGACGAAAGTGATCGCGCTGACGGGTCCCTTGTCGGTCCGGACGTTGCCCCAGACGCACCGGTAGGTCTGCCCGGTCATCTCGCGCATGAACACGCTGGTCAGTTCCTCCTCGGCCTTCTCGCGCCTGACCCCAAGGACGATACCCTTGCAGGAACCGCCCCGGTCGAGCGCAAGCATCATGCCGGGGGCGTCCGGCGTGCCGCGGCCTATCGTCGACCAGAAGCAGAACTGGCGGTGGTAGCCGTGGAGCGTGCCGACGTGTTTCTCGTCGTAGTCGAACGCGGGATTCCAGATCAGCGAGCCGTAGCCGAACACCCAGATCATGTCGCCCGGCGGCGCGCTCTCGATCATCCGGTCGCGATTTGCGAGCCGAATTTCGGGCGGCGTCCTGGTCATGTGCTTTTCGAGCCCGGCGGCGACGATCATCGCGTCGTGCCGGCCGTTGAGAAAATCTTCCTTGGTGAGGAGATTGCCCTGGGTTCGCGCTTTCTTCGACACTTTCCTGCTCTTACCGTTCTTTCGGCCCGCCGATCAGGCCCGCTTGCGTTTCTTGTGTGCTGCGGCGACCGCCAGATAGGGCGCGAGAAAGCGCCCCGTATGGCTCTCGGCGACTACCGCGACGTCCTCGGGCGTTCCTTCCGCGACGACGGTGCCGCCGCCGTCGCCGCCCTCGGGGCCCAGATCCACGATCCAGTCCGCGGTCTTGATGACGTCCAGATTATGCTCGATCACGACGACCGTATTGCCCTGATCGACGAGGGCCTGGAGGACGTCGAGCAGCTTTCGGATGTCGTCGAAATGGAGGCCCGTCGTGGGCTCGTCGAGGATGTAGAGCGTCTTGCCGGTCGCGCGGCGCGACAGTTCCTTGGCGAGCTTGATGCGTTGCGCTTCGCCGCCTGACAGGGTCGTCGCCTGCTGGCCGATCTTGATGTAGCCGAGCCCGACGCGGCTCAGCATCTCGAGCTTCTCGCGAATTGACGGCACGGCAGAAAAGAACTCGACGCCTTCTTCGACTGTCATATCGAGAACATCGGCTATCGATTTGTTTCTAAAGAGAACTTCAAGCGTTTCCCGATTATAGCGTTTGCCCTTGCAGACATCGCACTGGACGTAAATGTCGGCGAGGAAATGCATTTCGATCTTGATGACGCCGTCGCCCTGGCAGGCCTCGCAGCGGCCGCCCTTGACGTTGAACGAGAAGCGCCCCGGCTTGTAGCCCCGCGCCTTCGCCTCCGGCAGACCGGCGAACCAGTCGCGGATCGGCGTGAACGTGCCGGTATAGGTCGCGGGATTGGAACGCGGCGTCCGGCCGATGGGCGACTGGTCGATATCGACGACCTTGTCGATATATTCCAGGCCCTTGATGTCGTCGTGGGCGCCGGGAACCGTCCGAGTGCCGTTGATCCGCCGCGCCGCCGCCTTGTAGAGC
>JAYQUR010000521.1:0-1770 GCA_038148075.1 Alphaproteobacteria bacterium
CACATACGCCATCATGTTGATCGACGACGAGCCGCCAAGCACCTTGCCGCGCGGATGAAAAAGCTGGCGGTTGTCGACATGGGGCTCGGGCTCCGACATGTACGACCAGTTGAATTTCGGATCGTGCCAGACCTGCCCGACGCCGAGCGGCATGTGAATCATGAAGCTCTTGTCGCGGTCGCCCGCCTCGAGCACCAGCACGCGGTTCCCGCCGCCCTCGCTCAACCGGTTCGCCAGAACGCAACCCGCGGAGCCTGCGCCGACGATCACGTAGTCGGCCGTTTTGTCGAATTCGGTAATCGTCCCTCTCCCCGTCAGCCGCCCTTCCCGGGCGTTCGACGAACGTTAGCAGGCGAACGAATTGGCCACAATCGGGAGCGGGGATTTCCGACCTGCCGTTGCGGTGATAGAGTTTTCCGATATCTGGGGGGAACGGCCGTGACCGGACGCAAATCCGTCATCAACTCGAAGTTCATTTCGCACGGCACGCTGGGATCGCGCGACCTCGCCCGGACCCGGAAATTCTACGAGGAATTCCTCGGCTTCGAGGTCGTCCAGACGAGCAAGATTTCGATGATGGTCCGCTGCGGCGGCGATCACATCTATGTCGTGGTCAAGCGGCCGGATTTCCCCGAAATGGGACGGATCAACCACAACGGGATCGACGTGGAGACCGACGGAGACGTCGACGAGGCCCACCGGTCCGTCGTCGCCGCGCAGGAAGACTGGGGCCTCAAGAACGTCACCGAACCCGTCTTCCAGCACGGCACCTACAGTTTCCATTTCAACGATTTCGACGGCAATGCCTGGGAAATCCTGAGCAATCCGCACGGCGGCTATACGTGGCTGTTCGAACAGGGCGACCTGGACGGCAAGGGCCACTGGGACGAGAAAATCCGCGACCGCATTCCCGAAAAGCAGACGACACGCTCCTGAACGGCAAGCAGGAAACCGGATGGATCTGGGACTGACCGGAAAACGCGCGCTGCTGCTCGCGTCGAGCAGCGGGCTGGGATATGCCGCGGCAGCGGCGCTGGCGCGCGAAGGCGTCGCCGTGTGCGTCAGCAGCTCGGACGCTGCCCGCGCCGGCGAAGCGGCCGCGCGGATCGCCGCGGAAACGAATGGCATCGCGGTGGGGCTCGCCGGCGACCTCTCCGACCCTGCCAACATGGAGCCGTTGGCCCACGCCGCCGAACAGGCGCTCGGCGGCCCGCCCGACATCCTGTTCGTCAACCACGGCGGCCCGCCGCTGCGCACAGCGCTCGAAGTGACGCGGGACGAATTCGAGACCAACGCCAACCGGATGTTCTACAGCCCGGTACGCCTGACGCAGATTGTCGTTCCCGACATGCAGGCGCGCGGCTGGGGACGCGTGATCATGGTCGGCGCCGCGGGCATCGTCGAGCCGATCCCCAACAACGTGCTGTCCAACACGCTGCGCACGTCCCTCGCCTACTACATGAAGACGCTCGCCGGCGAAGTGGTGAAGGACGGCGTGACTGTCAACGTCGTCTCGCCCGTAGCGGTCCTGACGGACCGAACGCGCTATACGGCCGCCGCCCTCGGCGAAAAGAAAGGCCGGACGGCGGACGAGGAACTCGCCGATCGGGAATCAAGGCTCCCCGGCGGGCGGTTCGGCTCGACGGAGGAATTCGCGGCGACGGTCTGTTTCGTCGCAAGCGGAATGGCGGGTTACAGCACGGGCAGCAACTGGCGCGTCGACGGCGGGAGCGCGTCGGGGCTGGGTTAGGCACGGATACGAACGAGCGG
>JAYQUR010000522.1:0-1767 GCA_038148075.1 Alphaproteobacteria bacterium
GATGATCACCACCGGCCGGTTGACCGCCTTCACGGTCTCCTGCGTCTCGTAGACGTAGAACTCCATGCGGTCGAGCTCGCGAAGAAGGTCGTTCGGGAACTCGATGTCGGCCTTGTCGATCTCATCGATCAGCAGCACCGCCGGCTTCTCGGAGGTGAACGCCTGCCACAGCATGCCGCGCTTGATGTAGTTGTTGATGTCGTGGACCCGGTCGTCGCCGAGCTGAGAATCCCTGAGGCGCGAGACCGCATCGTATTCGTAGAGCCCGTGATTGGCCTTGGTGGTCGACTTGATGTACCATTCGTAGAACGGCATGCCGAGCGATTCCGCGACTTCCATCGCCAGCAGCGTCTTGCCGGTGCCGGGCTCGCCCTTCACCAGAAGCGGGCGCTGCAGGGTGATCGCGGCGTTGACGGCGGTCATCAGATCGTCGGTCGCGACGTAGGTGTCGGTGCCGGTAAACTTCATGAAGTGAACTTCCTGCGTGGTGCGCGTATGATTGCGTGGACCCTAGCCCCTGCCCACCTCCCGATCAAGCGAGCGCCCCATGATCTCCGTCGCCATTTCCCTCCATCTTCTGGCCGCCATCGTCTGGGTCGGCGGCATGTTCTTCGCCATCATGGTGCTGCGCCTCGCCGCCGGCGAGCTCGAGCCGCCGGTGCGCGCGCCGCTCTGGGGCCGCGTGTTCGCAAAGTTCTTTCCGTGGGTCTGGACCGCCGTAATCGTCCTGCCCGCGACCGGCTACTGGTTGATCTTCACGGTCTGGGGCGGGTTCGCGGGCCTGCCCATACACGGCCATATCATGCAGGGGCTCGGCCTCGTGATGATCGCCGTCTTCCTGCATCTCTGGTTCGCCCCCTACAGGCGCTTCCGCGCGGCCCTCGAGGCAAACGACATTCCGACGGCGGGCGCGAACCTCAATCAGATCCGCATCCTGGTGACCCTCAATCTCTGGATCGGCCTCGCCAACGCGGTGATCGGGACGTCCGGGCGGTATTGGTAGATCAGTCCGCCGCGTCGCGGAGTTCCGTCACCACCTCCACCTCCGAATGCAGTGTCCGGTGGACCGGGCACTTGTCGGCGATCTCGACCAGCCGCTGACGCGTTTCGTCGTCGAGGTCCCCCTCCAGCGTGAGCACGCGCCGGAAGCTGTCGATCTTTCCGTCCGTCGTCTCGCAGCTCTCGCAGTCGAATGCGTGGATCTTGTCGTGCGACACGTCGACCGACACGCGCGTCAGCGGCAGTTCCTTGAGATCCGCGTACAGGCGCAGCGTCATCGTCGTGCACGCGCCGAGCGCCGCGGACAGAAGCTGATACGGCGTCGGGCCGGTGTTGCCGCCGCCGACGTCGGGCGGTTCGTCGGCATGCAGCAGGTGCCTGCCGACGGTGATGTCCTGGCCGAACTTGCCGATCCCGTTTTCGGCAACCGTGACGACCCCCGCCTCGCCCTCCTTCGCATCCGCGGTCTCCGCCGCGCCGATATAGCGCGACGCCCACGCGGCGAGCACGTCGGCGACGTAGACCGCGTCGTCCTTCCGCGTCAGCAGGTGGTCGGCGCCGTCGAGCGAGACGAAGCTCTTCGGGTGTTTCGCGGCGGCGAAGATTTCGCCCGCGTTGCCGATGCCGACATAGTCGTCTCGCGGCGCGTGGAAGACGAGCAGCGCCTTGCGGAGCTTCGCGATGCGGTCCGACAGCTGCCGTCCCTCAATATCCTCGAGGAACTGCTTGCGGATGGTGAACGTGCGGCCGGACAGCTCCACCTCCGCC
>JAYQUR010000523.1:0-1765 GCA_038148075.1 Alphaproteobacteria bacterium
GCTTTAGAGCCTCCGCGCGGGTGGCCAGGAGGTTTTCGGGCGGCAGACCCTCCAGGACGCCGAGGCCCGTCAACGTTTCCGCCGCCTGGCCCGACAGGCCCGCGACGAGAACTGTCCGCGCGTTTTCGCGAACGATCTCGAAAAGCTCCTCGACAGCGAGGGCGGCGCTCGTATCCATGTGCGCCGCGTCCGTGAAATCGAAAACGACGATTTCGTGGCCGGCTGCCGCAGGGACGGTCCGCTGGACGAGTTCGCGCGCGGAAGCGTAGGAGAAGCGGCCGCGCAGCATGATCGCTGCGACGCGGCCGTCGAACCCCGCGAGTTCGTCCTTCTCGGTTTCGCTCAGCGGCGTCTCATGGTCTGGAAGCGCCACGGCGGTGACGCCCTTCAGTTCCTCCACTTCCATCCAGCGCGCGGTGGCGAAACCCGCGAGGATCAGGCCCACGCCGACCGCCGTGACGAGATCGACGAAGACCGTCAGGCCCATGGTTACGAACATGACGACGACCTTGTCCCTCGGCGCGCGGCGAATGCGTTTGAGGTAACCCCAGTCGATGATGTCCCAACCGACTTTCATCAGAATGCCCGCCAGGGCGGCATGCGGAATGATTTCGGCGATCGGGCCGAGCCCCAGGACAAGCGCCAGCAGGATGACCGCGTGCAGCGCGCCGGAGAGAGGCGTTCGGCCTCCCGCGCGGACATTGACGACGGTGCGCATCGTGGCGCCGGCGCCGGGCAGGCCGCCAATCAGTCCTGCGACCATGTTTCCGATGCCCTGGCCGATCAGTTCCCTATTCGATTTGTGGCGCGTACGCGTCACCGAATCGGCGACCAGCGACGTCAGCAGGCTGTCGATCGAGCCCAGCAACGCGAGGATCAGCGCCGGCTGGACGATATCCGGCAACGTCGACGGCGAAATCAGCGGCAACTGGATATCCGGCAGTCCGGTCGGCACGGTGCCGATCGTCGGCGCTTCCGGGAACAAGAGGAGCGCTGCCAGCGTTCCGAGGATCAGGGCGGCGAGCGGCGACGGCAGCAGCGTTCTGAGCCTGGACGGCCAGAAAATCGCAATGCCCAGCGCAATGCTTGCGATTGCGAGCGGGCCGAGGTCGATCTGCCGGACCGCCATCGGCCACGCGCGGATCGCGTCCACGGGCCCGCCGCCGGAAGTCGGCAGGCCGACGAAGGGCAGCGTCTGGATGAGGATGATGATTACGCCGATCCCCGACATGAACCCGGAGACCACCGAGTAGGGCGTATAGGATACGTAGCGTCCGACGCGCAGCGCGCCGAGAAGAACCTGAAACGCCCCGCCCAGGAAGACGATGGCGAACGCTTCGGCCATGTTGTTCGAATGCGCCGCGACGATGGCGCCCATTACGACCGTCATCGGTCCGGTGGGCCCCGAGACCTGCGCCGGCGTCCCGCCGAAGACGGCGGCGAAGAAACCGACGGCGATCGCGCCGTAGAGGCCCGCGATGGGTCCCGCGCCGGAGGCGACGCCGAAGGCGAGCGCCAGCGGCAGTGCGACGACCGCGGCGGTCAGGCCGCCGTATATATCGCCCCGGATGTTGTCGAAATACACGTCGCGTCCTCCTCTCGACTCCCAGGGCATTCTACGCTTTTGCATTTCGCGGCGGGTGACGGAATGTGTCGCAGGCCGCCGCCGGACATGCTATCCGGCGGTATGAGCCTGCTCAGCCTTCTTCTTCTGGCGCTCGGTCTCGCGGCCGATTCGTTCGCCGCATCGGTCGCCCGCGGCAGC
>JAYQUR010000524.1:0-1764 GCA_038148075.1 Alphaproteobacteria bacterium
TTGATCCTCCGTTGCCTATCATAAGCGGTGGACCAATTCAGTGGGGGAGGATCACGCCATGGATATCCCCCCAAACGACAGTTCCGCCGGGCAGCCGTCCCCGCATAGGGCGCCGCAGTGACACGGAAGTGTCGGCCAGCTAACCCGGACGGTATTAACGAATGCTTTTTTTCCTGTAAATTGATTGACTTAGATTAATAGCGGACGCCATGTACTTTGATATCGTTCCCGGCGCTCTGGTGCGCCATCCGACGCAGCCCGATTGGGGCCTCGGGCAGGTTCAATCGGTGGACGGCCGGAGGATCACGGTCAATTTCGAGAATGCGGGCAAGCATCTGATCAACGGGGACGTGATCGAACTGCAACTCGTCCGGGACGCGCAAGACTATGGCTGACGGCACGGAAAACGAACGTACGGTGGTGAAATTCCGCTCGCCAGGCCGTGGCGGGCGCGGCGCGGCGACGCCGAAGGGCCGACAGCCCGACGGCGCGGCGCTGGACCGCGTCTCCGATATACTCGGGGACATGCCGCGGCGGCGCGACCTGCTGATAGAAGCCCTCCACTTGCTGCAGGACGCGAGGCGCGGCCTCTTTCCCGACGACTTGGTCGCGCTCGCGCACGAGTTCCGGCTCGCCCTGGCCGAGATCTACGAGACGGCATCCTTCTACCACCATTTCGACGTCCTGGCCGACGGCGACGCGCCGCCCCCGGAGATCACGGTACGCGTCTGCGACTCGATCGCCTGCGCGATGAGCGGCGCTTCGGACCTGACCGAGTCCCTGAGGGCCGCGTACGGCCACCGCGTCCGTATCCTGCACGCGCCCTGCATGGGCGGCTGCGATACCGCGCCGGTCGCGGCGGTGGGCAAAAACCAGATCCGGAACGCAACGACGGAGAGCGTCGGCGGTGCGATCGACGACGGTGCGGTCCTGCCGGTCCGGCCGGACTATGTCGGCTTCGAAGCGTACGTTGCCGACGGCGGCTACGAGACGCTCAAGGCCTGCCGCGAAGGAACGAGAGCCGCGCCCGACGTCATCGCCACGCTGGAAGACTCCTCGCTGCGGGGTCTCGGCGGCGCGGGTTTCCCGACCGGGCGGAAATGGTCGATCGTCCGCGCCCAGCCGGCGCCGCGCCTGATGGCGGTGAATGCCGACGAGGGCGAACCGGGGACGTTCAAGGACCGGCGCTTTCTCGAAACCGACCCGCACCGCTTCCTCGAAGGAGCGCTGATCGGGCAATGGGCCGTCGGCGCCGACGAGTGTTTCATCTATCTCCGCGACGAATATCCGGCCGCGCGGCAGATTCTGCTCGACGAGATCGCGCGTCTTGAAAACGAAGCCATTGTCACGCCGGGCACGCTGCATGTCCGCCGCGGCGCCGGCGCCTATATCTGCGGCGAGGAATCGGCGATGCTCGAAAGCATCGAGGGCAAACGCGGCCTGCCGCGCCACAAGCCGCCCTTCGCTGCCGAAGTGGGGCTGTTCGACCGCCCGACCCTGATCAACAACGTCGAGACCTTGTTCTGGATCCGCGACATCCTGGAGAAAGGCGCGGACTGGTTTGCAGGCCATGGACGCAACGGCCGAAAGGGCATCCGGACGTTTTCGGTTTCGGGCCGCGTCCGCGAGCCCGGCGTGAAGATCGCCGAGGCAGGCATCACCGTCCGCGAACTGATCGACGAATATTGCGGCGGCATGCTTCCGGGACACAACTTCAAAGCGTACCTTCCGGGTGGCGCGTCGGGCGGCATTCTCCCCGCCAGC
>JAYQUR010000525.1:0-1761 GCA_038148075.1 Alphaproteobacteria bacterium
CGTCATCCAGGGCCCCTGGCTGATGGAACAGATGCACGCCCAGGCCGAGTATGTCGGCACGAAGATGATCAACGACCTGATCGTCGACGTCGATTTCGCGCAGCGGCCGTTCCGGTGCACGGGCGATTCCGGCGACACCTACACGGCGGACTCGATCATCATTTCGACCGGCGCGCAGGCGCGCTGGCTGGGTCTCGACAGCGAGCGGAAATTCCAGGGCTTCGGCGTGTCGGCCTGCGCAACCTGCGACGGATTCTTCTTCCGCCAGAAGGAGGTCGCGGTCGTGGGCGGCGGCAACACCGCGGTCGAGGAAGCGCTGTATCTCACCAACCACGCCACCAAGGTGACGCTGATCCACCGGCGCGACGAACTGCGCTCCGAGAAGATCCTGCAGGAGCGCCTGCTGGCGCACGACCGCATCGAGGTGCTCTGGGACACGGTGGTCGAGGAGGTCGTGGGCACGGAAGACCCGCTCGGCGTAACCGGCCTCAAGCTGCGCAACGTCAAGTCGGGCACGGAGAGCGAGCTCGCCGTCGACGGGCTGTTCATCGCGATCGGCCACGACCCGGCGACCCAGCTGTTCCGCGGCAAGATCGACATGGACGAAGAGGGCTATATCGTCACCGCGCCGGATTCGACGCGCACCAACGTCGACGGCGTGTTCGCCGCCGGCGACGTGCAGGACAAGACCTATCGCCAGGCCGTGACCGCCGCCGGAACGGGCTGCATGGCGGCGCTCGAAGCCGAAAAATTCATCGCCGGCCTCGAGGCCGGCGCGGCCGAAGCGGCGGAATAGCGGACAGGCGCCGCCCATGGACTGGGACAAGCTGCGCGTCTTTCACGCCGTCGCCGAAGCGGGCAGCTTCACGCATGCGGGCGAGATACTGAACCTGTCGCAATCGTCGGTCAGCCGGCAGGTCAGCGCGCTGGAGCAGAGCCTCAACGTGCCGCTGTTCCACCGCCATGCGCGCGGGCTGAAGCTTACCGAATCCGGCGAAACGCTCTACGCCACGGCGCGCGAGGTGTTCGCCAAGGTCGTTATCGCGGAATCGCTTGTCTCGGAGGCGCGCGACCGCCCGCAGGGCCCGCTGCGCATCACGACGACCGTCGCCTTCGGCTCGATCTGGCTGACCGAGCGGCTCAAGGAGTTCATCGAGCGCTATCCCGAAATCCAGGTGACGCTGATCGTCAGCGAAGACGAGCTGGACCTGTCGATGGGCCAGGCCGACGTCGCGATCCGGATGACGCCGCCGACCCAGGCGGACCTGATCCGGCGGCCGCTGCTGGGCATGCACCACCGCGTCTTCGCGTCACCCGGCTATCTCAAGGACCACGGCACGCCGAACGCGCTGTCGGATCTCGACACGCACCGGATCATCGCCTACGACGATTCGTTCAATCAGCCCTTCACGGCGATCAACTGGCTGCTCGAGGCCGGCCGCAAGAAGGACGCGCCGCCGCGCGAGCCGGTGCTGCGCGTCAACAACATCTACGCCATGTTCCGGGCGGCTGCGAGCGGGCTCGGCATCGCCTCGCTGCCCGATTACATGGGCCAGCTCGCCCACGACCTGGTGCCGATCCTGCCGGAGCTCGAAGGTCCGAGCTTCGACGTGTTCCTCGTATATCCCGAGGAACTGCGGCATTCGCAGCGGATCATGGCGTTCCGCGACTTCCTTCTGCGCAGCATCTCGAACCGTCATAAATAGTTCAAAAACAAGAATATTTCGGGATGTTGCTGCTATTCGCATAACGCATAGCAGT
>JAYQUR010000526.1:0-1756 GCA_038148075.1 Alphaproteobacteria bacterium
GGCCGCCGATACGGGCGAGCGCCTGCTGTATCTTCTGGCGCACCGTCCGGGCCGTTTGCCGCGCGTTGGTAAGATCGCGCTCGGCCTCGTCGTAGCGCGCCTTCGAGGCGACGCCCCGCTGCGACAGGGCTTTCTGGCGGTCGAACACGCGTTTGAAATAGGCGATCTCCTGCTGAGCCTCCGCGTACTCCGCCTGCGCCGTCCGGTACTCGGCGCGCAGTGCCTCCAGCGTGTTGCGGACGCCGGCAAGCTCGGCTTCGGCCTTGGCCAGATCGATGCGCGGCTGTTCGGGATCGAGTTCGAACAACAGGTCGCCGCGGCGAACCCTATCGTTCTCCTTCACCCGCACCGTCGCGGCGCGGCCGTCGATGTCGGCGCTCACCGCGAGATGGTGCGCCTTCACGTAGGCGTTTTCGGTGGAGACGTAGCGGGTGCCCTTTACCCAGTAATGCCCTCCGACCAGGAGCGCCGCCACCGGAACGACGAAGAGAAGGAAGAAACGCAACCAGGCGCGGCGGCTCTTGAGTCTCACGATCAGGCCTCCGCAACGGCGGGATCGTCCGCCATGCCCGCGAGGTTGTCCTTGATGCGGGTCAACGTCTCGTGGAGACGGGCGGCGTCGGTCACGCTGATGCCGGCGAAGATTCCCTCCAGCACCTCGTCGGCGAGATCGTACATCTCCTCGAGCAGCGGCCGCGCGGCCGGCGTGAGGTAGACGCGCTTCGAGCGCGCATCGTCGGCGTCGGGACGGCGCTCGACCCAGCCCTTGGCCTCGAGCCGCTCGAGTAGCTTGCCGGCCGTCGGTTTTTCGATGTCGAGTTCGGCGGCCAGCGCCGTCTGGGTGCAGCCCTCCACGTGGCTCAGCCGGACCAGCGCGCGCCACTGCGCGCGGGTCAGCCCGAGAGGCTCGACGCGGCGGTCGTAGACCGTCCGGATCCGGCGAGATACATCGCCGATCAGATAGCCGATATTGTCCGGGGGGATCTGCCTTGCCACGCGTCTCTCCGTTTCGGGATGGTGTCGCCGATTGAGATTGTAAGCCAACTAACTATAAGCTAGCTTACTTTACGGAATATGTACAGAAGTCCCGCAAGTCGGATATAGTTAGGTATCGAACTAAATTCGGCAAACGGGAGGAAAAACGGGACAAGGGATGGAAATCGTACCTCTTTCGAAATCGATCGGGGCAGAGATCAAAGGCCTCGATCTGCGCGAACCGCTGGATGCGGACACGGTCAAGGCGATCGAGGATGCGTGGATGGAGCATATCGTGCTGCTGTTCCGCGACCAGGATCTCGACGAGACTCAGCAGATCGCGTTCGCCGAGCGGTTCGGCGATGTCGGCGTCCGCTCCCGGCCGGTCGAACGGCGCGCGGAAGGCGCCGACTACAATGCCGCGATCATGCTGGTCTCGAACGCCAAGAAGAACGGCCAGTACATCGGCTCGCTGCCCGACGGCGAGATGTGGTTCCACCACGACATGTGCTACGACCGCGCGCCCCACAAGGGCACCTTCCTGTATGCGATGGAGCTGCCGTCCACAGGCGGGAACACTAGGTACGCCAACATGTATGCCGCCTACGACCGCCTGTCGGACGAGACGAAAGAGAAGATCAAGGGCCAGACGGCGCTTCAGATCTACGACTTCGCGACGCGCGAGACGGTCGATATCTCGGACGACATCTCGAAATACAAACATTACATCCAGCCGGTGACGATCTCGCACCCGATTACGGGGCGGCGCGCGCTCTACGTG
>JAYQUR010000527.1:0-1741 GCA_038148075.1 Alphaproteobacteria bacterium
CGGCGACAACCGGCGAAGAAGCGCATCCCGAGGCCGAAGTGACAGCAACAACGACCGGCTCGCGGAACAGGAGCCGAGGATTCTCCCTGTCGAACATAAAGGTCGGAGGGCGAATCTCGTTGATCGTGGCGCTCCCGGCGGCGGTTGCAGCAGCGTTCGGGATCATGTCCGTGATGGAGAACCTGAGCCGGAAACAAAACGCCGACTATATCAGCAGCCTATCGGAGACGACCCGCGCCATCGGCGCTGCGGTTCACGAACTCCAGAAAGAGCGTGGAATCACAGCACTCTTTATCGGCACGAGCGGTAAGGAATTCCGTAGCGAACTCGCCGCTCAGCGTAAAACATCCGATACGGCGGTGAAGACGCTGGCGGAGAACTTCGACGATCTGGCGAGATTGATGCCCGATCAGGCCGCCCGGGAAAAACTCAAGACGCTGCAGGCAGACGTCGCCTCCCTGCCCGCGTTCCGCACGCAAATCGACGAAATGGCGGTTACCAAGGGAACCGCCGGAAAGAAACTCGGCGGGATTATCCGGAACGCCCTTGCCATCGTCCAGGTCACCGCTGAATATGTCAAAGACCCCGACGTCCTGCACGACCTCGTCGCCTACATCGCCGTTCTATGGGGTAAGGAATACGCCGGACTTGAACGCGCGCTGGGCGCAGGCGTCATATCGGCCCTCAGCTTTTCCCCCGCCGAACTTCAGGACTATTTCTCCCTCGGCGCCAGGCAGGCGAGCGAGTTCCATCAGTTCGACATATACGCGAACGAAGAGCTTCGGTCGATCCGCCGGAAGTTGCAGGCGGAGCCCGCTTACGTCGCTTTCCTCGAATTGCAGAAGAAGATGTTCGCGGCGACGGACAGCGGCCTGTTCGAGGGCCTGGAGCCCAAGGCCTGGTTCGACGCCGCAACCGCGCGCATCGACGTCCTAAAGAAGCTCGAGGACGCCGCGATCGAACACATGGTTCACCTGTCCGAAAAGAACGCATCCGCCGCGAACCGGGATTTCATCCTGACGTCGGCGATAACGATCGCGATGATTGCCGCCGTTGTCGTTCTGGGCTGGTTCGTCGTGCGCAGCGTCTCAAGACCGATAACCCGGCTGACCGAAATCACCGAGCGTCTCGCAGACGGGGACATGGAAACGGAGATCGATCTGCTCGAGACGCGCGACGAAATCGGGCGTCTCGTTTCCAAAACGAAGATTTTCAAGGACAACCTTGTCCGCAGCAAACAGCTCGTGGCCGAAAAGGCGGAAACCGAGCGCCAACGGATGGATGCTGAACGCAAGGCCGAGGAAGAACGTCTGGCGGGGGAAGCGAAGGCTGCGGAAGAACGCGAAGCCGCCGCCCAGAAGGCCTCGGAAGAGCGGCACCGTGCCCGTCTCGACCTTGCCGACACGTTCGAAAAGAGCGTCGGCTCGATCATCGAGGCCGTCTCTGCCGCGGCCACCGAGATGCAGGCGTCGTCGCAGGCAATGGCGTCGACGGCCGACGCGGCCTCTTCGCAGTCGACCGCGGCCGCCGCCGCCACGGAAGAAGCATCGACCAATGTGCAGACGGTCGCCGCCGCTGCCGAGGAGCTTTCCTCTTCGATCCAGGAAATCTCCCGCCAGGTCAGCAAGAGCGCCGAGATCGCGAGCGCCGCCGTCGAGCGGGCGGAGAACACCAACGGCAAGGTGCAGGGCCTCTCGGTCTCCGCACAGAAGATCGGCGAAGTGGTCGAACTCATCAACGA
>JAYQUR010000528.1:0-1727 GCA_038148075.1 Alphaproteobacteria bacterium
TTGGCGTTCGGGCTGGGGAAAGTCGAATGAAACGGCGATGCGTGCCGCGATAGAGAAACAGCAGCTGACGCTCGCCGGAATCGAATGGTTCAACTCCGCCCAGCGGGATATGACCGCCCAGATCGCGTCCCTCGCAGACAAGGGCGCGGAGGCGATCATGCTCGTCGCCAATCCGGCGGACGGGCTGACAGCTGTGAGGAACATGGCGGCGCTTCCGGCAACGGCCAGGCGGCCGATCATCTCGCACTGGGGCATCACGGGCGGCGCGTTTCACGAGCTCGCGCCTGACGCCGTAAACCGGATCGACCTGACTTTTCTTCAGACGTACTCGTTCACGGCCCCCGCTTTTCCCCGCAGGGCGAAGAAATTCCTGGACGCTTACTGCAAGCAGTTCGGGCCCTGCGAAAGCCCCGCCCACCTTCCCTCTCCCGTGGGAACGGCGCACGCCTACGATCTCGTTCATCTGTTGGCGCGGGCGATCGAAAAGGCGGGGTCTGCCGACCGTTCCAGAGTCCGGCAGGCGCTGGAAAACCTCGAATCGTACAAAGGATTGATCCGCGATTATGAACCGGCCTTCACTCCGGGACGCCACGACGCGCTGAACAAGTCGGATTTCAGCCTCGCCCGGTTCGGACAGGACGGCTCTATCGTCCCGGTCGTACTCGAGTGAATACGCCTCGATCATACGAGGGCCTGCTTCTGCCGCCGACCCTCCTGGTGCTGGCGGCGATTGCCGTCATGTCCATCAGCACGGTCAGGCATGCCACGACCCAGGAGACGGCGAAACGGCTGGAAGCCGTTTCGGACCGCACGGCGAACGAACTTGCGCGTCGCCTGTACACCATCAGGGAATTCACGCGGAACCTCGCCGACAATGCGCTGGTCGTTAACGCGATCGTCGACGCGGAAGCGCAGCGCCAATACCTGCCGCTTCTGTTCCGCTCCCTTACGATTCCGGGCAGCGCCAATGCACGGATTTCGGTCTCGGACTATCGGGGACGCGAACTGGCGTCGAACGGGGTCTTTCGATTCGACGGTGCGGTTCCCCTCGCCCGAAAAAAGGCCCTGATAAAGCGGACACCGACCCTCGAACTTTCCGGGACGGGCGTCATCGTCGCGTCGCCGGTCATGTTCGGGGGAAGGCCCGAGGGCCTGGTTCTCGTCGAATTCGGAGAGGATGGGCTGCCCGGCCTCCTTAACAGCCACGTTTACACGACTTACTCGATCCTGCTGAGCGACCCGTATGGCCATAGGCTTTTCGCTTCGAGCGCGATGGGCGAACTGTCGGACTCCACCGCCGCTTCCGATGCATGGGTCCGGGCTTCCGCGCCCCTCCCGGGTTTTCCGGGGTACACCGTAAGCATCAGCGAACCGAAGGAAATTGCCCTGGCGCGGACGCAAGAAGCAGAGAAGTTTCTCGTATTCGGCGTGTCCCTGAGCTTTATCGCCGTCGTGGCCGGGCTCCTGGCAACAGCGCTTCTCGTCAGGTCCCCCTTGATGGCGGCGATCGATGCCGCCCACGCGGCCAATCGTACGAAATCCGAGTTCCTGGCCAGCATGAGTCACGAAATCAGGACACCGATGAACGGCGTTATCGGAATGTCGCGGACCCTGCTTCAGGAGAAGCTGACGCCGCAGCAACGTCAAAGTATCGAGATAATCGAGTCGTCGGGTTCGACGCTTCTGAGGCTTCTGAACGACATTCTCGACATCTCGAAGATCGAAGC
>JAYQUR010000529.1:0-1717 GCA_038148075.1 Alphaproteobacteria bacterium
AGGCGTCGCCCGGACGTTCCAGAATATCCGGATTTTTCCCCAGATGTCGGTGCTGGAAAATCTGATCGTGGCGCAGCACACCCGGCTCATGCGGGCGTCGGGTTATTCGGCGCTGGCGCTGTTCGGCATCGGCGGCTATCGCCGGGCCGAGAAGGAGGCGGTAGAGCTGGCGGCATACTGGCTCGACAAGGTGCGGCTCACGGATCGTGCCGACGAGGACGCCGGCAGCCTGCCGTACGGGGCGCAGCGGCGGCTGGAGATCGCGCGCGCGATGTGCATGCGGCCGTCACTGCTGTGCCTCGACGAGCCCGCCGCCGGGCTGAACCCGCGCGAGACGGCGGAACTCAACGGGCTACTGACGCTGATCAAGGCCGAACACGGTACCGGCATGCTGCTGATCGAACACGACATGCGTGTCGTGATGGAGATTTCCGACCACGTGATCGTTCTCGACTACGGCAGCAAGATTTCCGACGGGACGCCAGAAGCCGTCCGCGAGGACCCCGCTGTCATTCGCGCCTATCTCGGCGAGATGGAGGATACGTCCGAGGGAGCCGCGCCGTGATGCTCTCGGTTCGCGGCGTCGAGGCATTCTACGGCCATATCCAGGCCCTGTACGGCGTGGATATCGACGTAGAGGAGGGCGAGATCGTCACGCTGATCGGCGCGAACGGCGCAGGGAAGTCGACGCTGCTGATGACCGTCTGCGGAGATCCGCGTGCCCGCACCGGCCAGATCGTTTTCAAGGATACCGACATCACGGCGATGCCGACGCACGAGATTATTCGCGCCGGAATAGCGCATGCACCCGAAGGTCGGCGGATATTTCCGCGGATGAGCGTTCTCGAAAATCTCCAGCTCGGATCTGTCATGGCGCGGCCCGAGCGGTTCGACGCGAATCTCGACCGGGTGTTCGACCTGTTCCCCATTCTGCGCGAGCGCGCCGGCCAGAGGGGCGGCACGCTGTCCGGCGGCGAACAGCAGATGCTGGCGATCGCCCGGGCGTTGATGAGCGAGCCGTCGCTTCTCCTCCTCGACGAGCCGTCGCTCGGGCTCGCGCCGCTCGTCGTCCGGCAGATATTCGACGTTATCCGCGAGATCAACGAAGAGCAGGGCATGACGGTGTTTCTGGTCGAGCAGAACGCATACAGCGCGTTGCAGCTGGCGCACCGCGGCTACGTCCTGGTGAACGGCACGGTTTCGCTCAGCGGCACCGGCGCGGAGCTTCTCGAAAACCCGGAGGTCCGGAACGCCTATCTCGAGGGAGAGACCTGATTGTGAGCATATTGCCGATCACGTCGATCTGGGTTTTCGTCGGGGTTACCGTCTGCCTCCTGGGTTTCGCGGCTTTCATGACCGGACAGGCGCTCGCTACGGCCTGGCGGCCGGTCTGGCAGGTCGTGTTCTACGGACTTTTGCTGGGATTTGCCGACCGGTTCCTGACCTGGGCCCTGTTTCAGGGCGAATTGCTTTCGCCCGCCGGGTACGTCCTCGATACGATCGTCATTCTCGCGATATCGCTGCTGTCCTACCGGCTGACGCTCGCGCGCCGAATGGTCGGCCAGTATCCGTGGCTCTACGACCGGGCGGGTCCGTTCGGCTGGAAAGCGCGCGGCGGAGAATAGTGGAGAATAGAAGCCCGTTGCCATGCTCGGCGGGAGCGTTAGAGGCGGCAGATGGCAGTTGACCGACCCCCGGGGCCGGATACGGGTTGCGA
>JAYQUR010000530.1:0-1701 GCA_038148075.1 Alphaproteobacteria bacterium
TCCGCACGCTTTCGGGCAGGGCCTCGAAATCGATGTCGACGGACACGGGCTCCTTCGCTTTAGAAGCAGCCTTCTTTTTGGCCGGCGCCTTCCGGTCGCCGGATTTCTTCTTCTTGCCCCAGATGTCGTCCCAGCCCGACTTGTATTCGGGGGTCTTGATATTGCTGAAGAAACCGTAATGCACGGCAGACTTGCCGCCGACGGCTTCGCGGCTCGACTTGCCGCCGCTCGAAGGCGACTCCGCACCCGGGGATGACGGGCTTGCGGAAGAGGAGGAGGACGAGCTGTCGGAGGTAGAAGCGCTCGATTTCGTGTCGTCGCTCATGTTTCGGATCGCAGAACTTGTGAAAACCGCGCGACTGCTACACGCCCGCGCGCGCGAATGCAACGGGCTTCAGACAACGGTCCGGGACGGCGTCAGCCGCCCGCGGCGACCGCGTGAATGCCGAGCAGCGCTTCGACCGTCGCCGGATCGCGGCGGCCGAAGCCGCACTCGGTGGCGATGCCGAAATCGCGGACATGCGCCTCCGCGGCGGCGATGCGCCGTTGCGTGCCCTCGGCCCCGCCGGTGAGGTGGATCAGGCCGAGGTAAAGCTCGGTCTCCGGCGGCAGTGCAAGCGCATCGAGCGGTGCGAAATAGGCGTCGTCGGTGCGGTCGCGGGGCACGGGCATATGGATGAAGTCGAGCGGGCGCGGCGCGCCCTCGACGATGCCGTTGGTGAAGGCAACGCAGGTCGATAAGTCCTCGGGCTCGATCACATGCTTATGGCCGGGATCGCCGTAACATAAATGGACTCCGGCTTCGACGTCGGCCGGGATCATGCCGAGATAGCGACAGAGCCGCTCCACCGACATCGCCACCATGGCGTCGTGGTCGCCGTTGCCGAAGTGCATCGGGAATCCGCCATCGGCTGCGATGATCTCGTGCGCGACGTCCCACTGGAGGGTGAGCTGGTCGTGCGGGATCGCATCGCAGATCGCCGCGACCTCGCGCGCCATCGCCGCCTCGACGATCGGTTCGACGTCGTCGCGCTGCGACTCCTCGACAAAGCCGTTGACCAGCGCCACCGGCGTGGGAAGCGAAACCTGGAAGCGGACGCCGGCGGGGATCTCGCCGGCCTCCTTCAGTCGCGCGAACGACGCGTAAGACTCGACGGCGACCGCAGCGTACCCCAGTGAATCGATGGTCACATCCGCCGGTTTAATTCCGGCGCGCAGCGCGAAAAACGGGCGCGGGATCGCGTCGTTGCCGCGGGTGTAATCCGCATTGGCTGCGGCGAGCTCGAAATCCGGATGGTTTTCGAAGGTGGACTTCTGCCATCGGATGAACTGGGTCCGCTCGCCGGTCTCGCCGTCCGGATAGCGTTTCGCCGCGGCGCCGACCGAAACGGCAAGCGCGCGGAACACGGCGTCCGCATCGTGCAGCGGGATCGAGCCGACGAACAGAATGGATCGCGACGTCATGGAAGACCTCCCCGATTTATTTTCGTTACCGCGTCACGACACGGAATCGGGCGAAAGTATACGCCGCCGCGCTCGGCGTGACACCTCCCGCTACATCGCTCGTCGGTCGTGGCGTTCCTCGAAACGGCGCTCGATCGCGTCCCACAGCAGCTTCTCGACGTGGACGCCGTCGAGTCGGTTGATCTCCTGGATGCCGGTCGGCGAGGTGACGGTGATTTCGGTCAGATACTCGCCGAT
>JAYQUR010000531.1:0-1695 GCA_038148075.1 Alphaproteobacteria bacterium
GTCATGAAGTTTCCGCCGCCACCACACCCGGCGCCTACCAGGCCGGGCTATACGCCGCCGCCCGGCGCGTGCGATTCCCACGTCCACGTGTTCGGTCCCGCGGACAGGTTCCCCTACCATCCCAAGACGACATACAAACCGGTCGATGCGCCGAAGGAAAAGCTGCGCGCGCTGCATGGGCTCCTCGGCTTCGACCGGTCGGTAATCGTCCAGGCGACCTGTCACGGCACCGACAATGCCGCGACGCTTGATGCCATTGCAACGTCCAACGGTCGCTGGAAAGGCGTCGCGATCGTCGACGAGACCTTCACGGACAAGGACTTCGAGGAACTGCATGCGGGCGGTATCCGCGGTATCCGCTTCAGCTTCGCCCGCCATCTGAGCGGCCCGCCCAATTTCGACCGGGTTCACCGGATCGCCGAGAAGATCGAGGGGCTCGGCTGGCATCTCGTGATCTATATCGAGGCGGAAGATATCGTCGAGTTCGATGCCGACCTGCGCAAGTTCAAGCTGCCGGTCGTCTTCGATCATATGATCCGGGTGAAGGTCGCGGACGGGCTCGACTCGGAACCGTTCAGGCTGCTGCTCGATTTCATGCGGAACGAGGACGTGTGGGTGAAGATCTCCTGCGCGGAACGCCTGTCGCAGACCGGCGCGCCCTATGACGACGTGGTGCCGTTCGCGCAGGCGGTCATCGAAACGAAGCCGGACCGCGTTCTCTACGGCACCGACTGGCCGCATCCCAACTTATGGAAAGGGATGCCCGACGACGGCCATCTCGTGGACCTGATCCCGCGTTATGCCCCGGATCCCGCTTTGCAGAAGCAAATTCTGGTGGACAATCCGGCGGTTCTCTATGGCTTCGACGGTTGATCGCACGCCCGACCGTTGCCGGCGCTAACGCGAACGCGTGAATTGATCGGCGCTTTCCGCTAGGCGACGAAGCCCTTCGTGGTCGGCGTACCGTTGTCGAACTCCATGAACCGCCAGTCCCAGGCAGCGCCGTTGCTGGAGACGTAACCGGCCGTTTGCCCGGGAAAGTGCGCCGGCACGACGATCGTGTTGCTGTCGGCGACCTGGCCAAGGATGCGCTTCCGGCTCGCGGCCGCTTCCTCGGGTTTCGGGCAGAAACACGTGCTCCAGTCCGGCTCCACGCATTGCAGCGGGTGATGCATCATGTCGCCGGTGAAAATAGCGTGATCGTCCTTCGAGCGGAAATTGACGCAGACCTGGCCCGGCGAATGGCCGAACGCAGGCGTCAGCCATATCCCGTCCTCGAGTTCGAAGTCGGCGTCGACGAGCTTCGCCTGTCCGGCTTCGACGATCGGAAGGCAGCTGTCCTCCCAGATTGCCGCGCGGCGCTCGTCGCGTGCGTCGGAGGACGCATCGGCTTCCCATGCTTCGTACTCCTTCTTGCCGAAGATGTAGGTCGCATTTGGGAACGTCGGCACCCACTTGCCGTTGATCAGCCGCGTATTCCAGCCGCAATGATCGACATGCAGATGCGTGCAGAAGACGTAATCGATGTCCTCGAATCGCAATCCGTGGGCGGCGAAGCCGTCGAGCCAGGGCTGCTTGGGATAATCCAGTGCGGGGCCGCGCAGCGGCTTGTGCTCGCCGACGCAGGTGTCGATCAGGATGTTGTGCCTGGGCGTGCGGACGACGAACGTCTGGTAAGTGATGACCAGAAGGTCC
>JAYQUR010000532.1:0-1690 GCA_038148075.1 Alphaproteobacteria bacterium
GCGCTAAGATCGGCAATCAATTCAGGGGATGGAACCATGGCACGGGATTTCGAGGATCATTGCTGGCGGGACGTCGTCAGCGACGAGATCGTCAAGACGTACGAACCCTATCGGCGGGAGACGTTCGTGGGCGACCGCCCCGCCCTTCTGGCGATAGATCTCTACAACTTCGTCTATCGCGGCGACCCGGAGAAGTATCCGCACGAACTCGTCGACGAGTTCCCGAATTCGTGCGGCAAATACGCATGGGACGCCATCGAGCCGACGAAAAAGCTGTTTGCCGCTTGCCGCGCGGCCGGTCTGCCCATCATCTATCTGACCGGGTCGGTCCGAGAAGGTCGCGTGCGGTCGACCAACCGTCAGGTCGGATACGACGTCGGCGACGACATGATGGATATCCACCCTGCCTTCTCCCCGCAGGAAGGCGACATCCTGATCCGCAAGGAGCGCGCCAGCGCCTTTCATTCGACGCCGCTCGTCGCACACCTGACGCGTCTTGGCGTCTCAAGCCTCATCGTCTGCGGCGAGAGCACGTCAGGATGCGTTCGCGCGTCCATCGTCGATGCGTACTCCTACGGCTATCATGCGACGATCGCAGAAGAATGCGTCTTCGACCGGTCGGAAATCTCGCACAAGATCAACCTGTTCGACCTGCACCACAAATATGCGGACGTGATGTTCCTCGAGGACATCGTCGCCCACCTCGAAACCGCTTACCCGGCCGCTCAGGCCGCTGAATGAGGACCACCATGTCGACTGCAATGAACAAGGAAACGATCCGGGCCGATCTCGAAGCATCGCTCCAGAAACACTGCAAGACGTTCGAGACGCGCGAGGCGAACTGGCGCGTCTGGTCGCTGGAAACCCAGGTCGATCCCAAATACGCGCGCACCCAGCGGCGTTATATCGGCACCAGCGGCAACGTCGATCATACGGATCCCAACGCGCTGATGGGCGACAGCTTCACGCTGACGGTCCTGCAGCAACCGGGAGGCCACAAGCAGCCTCTGCATCATCATGACGAGGAGGAAGTCTTTTTCGTCCTCGAAGGCAGGCCCACCATCGTCTGGGAATATGCTGGCGAGATCATCGAGCGCCAGCTCGACAAATGGGACATGATCTACAACCCGGCAGGTCAGGTGCACGCGATCGTCAATAACACCGACGAAGATTGCTATTTCCAGGTGATGCTCGGGAACCCGCAGCCGGACCGGCCGAAATATCTCGACCCCGAACTCAGGCGCCTTCAGGCGGAAGACCGTCCGGACGAGGAGGTTCGGGCCAAGAACTGAGGGGCCGGCCCACGCGATTCAGCGCTTGTTAGCCACGAGATCGGCGAAATCGTCGAACAACGCTGCCGCGGATTCGACCAGATCCTCCGAGTAGGGTAGCTGGGCCTCTTCGGCGGTCTCCGGGAGCGGAGAACCGGTTTCCAGCTCCAACCCGACCTGGGCCGCGATCACCGAGGCAAGCTGGAGGTGATCGATCGGTTTGGCGACGTAATCGTCCATGCCCGCGGCGAGGTATTTTTCGCGATCCCCCTTCATCGCGTTCGCGGTTAACGCGACGACCGGAATATCCCCCTTCCCGGCCGGCATTTCCCGTATACGCCGGAGGGCTTCCAGCCCGTCCATTTCGGGCATGTGAATATCCATCAGGACGATGTCGAAATGTTCCCGCGAGACCATAT
>JAYQUR010000533.1:0-1682 GCA_038148075.1 Alphaproteobacteria bacterium
GCCGGTGGTCAAGATCCGCCGCGTCTACTGGCGCAACAACCCGGTCCTCACGCTCGCCATCCCGTCGCGACCGCCGGAGAATTTCACCTTCGCGCGCGCCACCGTAAAGTCGGCGATGATCTGGGACGAGTGCGAGAAGGCGGGGCTTCCGGGCGTGCAGGGCGTGTGGTGCCACGAGTCGGGCGCCGGGCGGCTGTTCAACGTGATCTCCATCAAGCAGCTCTATCCCGGCCACGCCAGCCAGGCCGGCATGCTGGCCGCGACCTGCCACGCCGGCAACTACGCCGGCCGCTGGGTCGTGGTGGTGGACGAGGATATCGACCCGTCGAACCTGTTCGACGTGACCTGGGCGATGTCGACGCGGTGCGACCCGCCGGAGGACATCCAGTACATCAAACGCGCGTGGTCGACGCCGCTGGATCCGATGCTGCGCCAGCCGCCGTGGCAGAACAACCGCGCGGTGGTCGACGCCTGCCGTCCCTACGGCTGGAAGGACGATTTCCCGACCGTCGCCGAGGCGAGCCCGGACCTGAAGGCGACGCTGCGCGCGAAGTTTCCGGAGCTTTACTAGACGCCGCGACCGAACAAGCGGTTGCCGCGCGTTCTATCCCCGCGACGCCAGATACCAGTCGCAGATCTGTTCGCCGGTCCAGAACAGGACGTCGTCCTTCGCCGCGATCTCGCGCATGACGTCGCGGAAATAGCGGGCGCGGTGCGGCGCGCCCATGATGTAGGGGTGGACCACCAGCGCGAGCACGCGTGCGGCATCCTCCGAATCCTCGTAGATCTGCGCGAACTGGTCCGAGGCGCGCTGATAGTACTCGCGCGCCGGATGGTGCTGGATCAGCATCATCGCGACGTCGTTGCATTCCTGCGTATAGGGCACGTTGACGATGGGCCCGCCGCGCGTCTTGAGGGTCACCGGCTGATCGTCGAGCACCCAGTCGCACACGTAATCGTAGCCTTCCTCGACAAGGATATCGGGCGTCTCCCACGTCTCGGTGAGGCCGGGGCCGAGCCAGCCGCGCGGCCGCTTGCCGGTGAAGGTCTCGATCGCCGCGGTGGTCTTGCGGATGTCGTCGCGCTCGTCCTCGACCTTCTGCATGTTCTTCTGGGTATAGCCGTGGCCCATGAATTCCCAGCCGCGGTCGAGGGCGGCCTGGCTGATGGGCGCGTAGGAGTCGACCGCCGTGCCGTTGATGGCGAGTACGCCCGTGATATCCAATTCGTCGAAGGTCTTCAGGAGCCGCCAGAAGCCGACGCGGTTGCCGTATTCGTGCCACGCCCAGTTGGGAATGTCCGGGCTCGGCGCGCCGCCGGCGGGGGGCGTCAGGACCGTCCGCGGCATCGTCTCGAGCGGGTTCCATTCCTCGATATTCACGATCACCCAGACGACCATGCGCTTGCCGTCCGGCAGTTTCAGCGGCGTACGGCCCTCGATGGGCGAATAGTCGATGCGTTCGGTCGGCAGCATGATGGCGGATTCTCCCGTGTGCTTCCTGCGTCTCTCCCGGCACCCGCCCGCGGGCCGGCACAGGGAGAGTGTATCGCCGTCGCCACGGGGACGAAACGGCCTTGCACCCGTCATCGCGCGGTGGCAGCTTGCGCCTCACGGTGGGCCTGTAGTTCAGCTGGTTAGAACGCTCCGCTCATAACGGAGTTGTCGGGGGTTCGAGTCCCTC
>JAYQUR010000534.1:0-1680 GCA_038148075.1 Alphaproteobacteria bacterium
GGCACACTGACCGGCGGAAATCCGGGAGAATGCGACCATGGCCGAAACGACGACCGCCGCCGTCACGCAAGACGACATCCGCACGTTTCACGAGGACGGGGCGTTATGCCTGCGGGGCGTCATCTCGCCCGAGTGGCAGAAGATACTCGAGCGCGGCTTCGACCAGGCGGTCGCCGCGCCGGGGCCGTTCTCGAAGAGCTACGGGCCGGAAGGCGCACCGCGCTACTACACCGACCACCGTGTATTCGAGAGGGTCGAACCTTTCCGCCGGTTCCTCTTCGACGGCCCGCTCGCAGGCATCGCCGCGGAAATCATGGGTGCTAGCCGCGTGCATCTTTACGACGAGCATCTGCTTATCAAGGAAGCGGGCGCGCCGGCGCCGACCTATTGGCATCACGACATGCCCTATTTCTCGATCGAAGGGTACGACCTGACAAGCTTCTGGTTTGCGCTCGATCCCGCCCGCTCCGACACGGGCGCGTTGCGCCTCGCCAAAGGGTCGCACAAGTGGGGGAAACTGTTCAGGCCGGTACGGATCGGCGAGAACACCCCCGTCGAGAGCTTCGACCGCGACGACCTCGTCGACAAGGTCCCGGACATCGACGGCAACCCGGACGAATACCCGACCGTTCTGTTCGAGACGGATCCGGGCGACGTGGTCGTCTTCCACGGGCTCACGCTGCACGCGTCGTCGGGCAACAGCCGGACGGACAGGCCGCGCCGGGCGCTGTCGTTCAGGTTCGCCGGGGACGACATTCGCTGGAAGAACCGTTCGGATGCGCCGCTTATCTTCGACCGAATGCTCGAAGACGGCGCGCCGCTCTCCGAGATCTCGGACCAGTGCCCGCAGGTCTGGCCGCGGGTCGCCGCATAAGCGGTTCCGCAATCAGACGCGACCGCGCACCATCGTCACGAGAAACACGACGCTGATCGCCGAACAGCCGAGGATCACCCATGCCATCGGCATCGCCGTGCCGTCGTGGAGAAGCCCCACCGCGAGGCCCGCGACCGCCCCGCAACCGTAGCGGAACGCCCCGACGACCGCCGAGGCGGTGCCGGCAAGATCCGGGAAATACTCGAGCGTTCCGGCGGCGGCGTTCGCGTTGATCGTGTTCAGCGGCAGGGTGAAGGCGACGATGCCGGCGATCGCTCCCCACATCCCTCCGATATCCAGGGCGATCAGCGCAAACAGGAGACCCGCGCCGGCGAACAGCAGCCACGTGCCGATGATCATCATCTCGCGGATGCCCTTGGTGACGACCAGACGGCTGTTCAGCCAGCCTCCGATCATCACGCCGACGACGTTGAGCGTGAAGATGTATCCCAGATGCTCCGGCGCAACGCCGTAGTATTCGATGAACACGAACGGCGCGCCCGACAGAAACGCGAACAGCGCCCCGAAGGTTATACCGCCCGACAGGATATAGCCGAGCGCGCCCGGGTGGCGGATGACCGTCCAATAGCCACGCAGAAGCGGCACTACCCCGCCCGAACTCCGACGGTCCGGCGGCAGCGTTTCCTTCAGCGCAAAGACGACCACGCAGATCGCAACCACGCCGCAGCCCGTCAGCGTCCAGAAGATCGACCGCCAGCCCAGCAGGACCAGCAGATAGCCGCCCACGACCGGCGCGATCATCGGCGCGAACAGGATGATGGTCAGCATCAGCGACATGACCTTCG
>JAYQUR010000535.1:0-1678 GCA_038148075.1 Alphaproteobacteria bacterium
CGTTGAGACCGACCGGGGGCGTGATCAGCCCTACTTCGACCACGATCAGCGAAATGATGCCGAACCACAGCTTCAACTCCTCGCCCTGCACGGGAAAATCGAGGCCCGCGATGATGGGCCAGAAAATCGGCACCGTCAGCAGGATCATCGACAGCGAGTCCATCACGAGGCCGAGCGCGATATAGAGAAGAATCATGCCGGTCAGCACGACCATCGGGCTGAGACCGGAATTCTGGAAGAAATCCGCCGCGTAGATGGGCAGCTGGGAGAAACCGAGAAACGCGTTGAAAATCGATGCGCCGAGCAGGATCAGGAAGATCATGCCGGTGGTCGAGGCCGTCCCGAGGATCGCATCGACGAAATCGCGCCAGCCCATCCCGCCGCGCATCACCGCGATCAGGAAGGTGCCCGTGGCGCCGACGCCCGCGCCTTCTGTCGGCGTGAAGATACCCGCGTAGATGCCGCCCATCACCAGCAGGAAAATCACCAGGACGGGCCAAATCTCGACGAGCGCCTGCCACTTTCGCAGGAACGTGGTCTTGGGCCCCGCGGGGCCGGAATCGGGAAACACGCGAACGACGATCGCGATGGCGAGGATATAGCCGATCGCGGCGAGAATGCCCGGAATGAAGGCCGCCTGGAATAGCGTCGCGACGTTCGCCTCGACCATGACCGCATAGATGATCAGGACAATCGACGGCGGAATGAGAATGCCGAGCGTGCCGCCCGCGGCCAGCGCACCCGTCGCGAGACCGCCCGAATAGTTGTAGCGCTTGAGCTCTGGCAGCGCGACCTGGCCCATGGTCGCCGCCGTCGCGAGCGACGAGCCGGTGATGGCGCCGAACCCTGCGCAGCCGCCGACGGCCGCCATCGCGATGCCGCCGCGATACTGCCCCAGCCAGGCGTTCGCCGCCATGAACAGGGCCTGGCTCAGCCCCGCCTTGGCCGCGAATTGCCCCATCAGGACGAACAGCGGCACCACCGACAGCGTCTCCGCGGTAAAGCGCCAGTAGGTTTCGGTCTTCAGATAGCTGAACAGCGCCGTTTCGCCGGCGATGAAGACGTATCCCACCATGCCGACGGCGAGCATCGCGATTGCGATCGGAATGCGGATCGCAAGCAGCAGCAGGAGAATGCCGAAACCGATCAGACCGACTGTAAGCCCGTCCATGGCTCAGGCACCCGGGCCGGAATAATCGTCGAAGAACTCGCCGCGCTTCGCCTCGGCGAAGCTGCGCCAGACGGTGTAGACGACGACAACGACGAGGAAGCCCATCATCAGAACCGACGGCGGAAAGGTCGTCCAGCGCGGGAAACTGATCGTCATCGACATCTCATCGTAGTTGTACATATCGATTCCGCCGAAGATCATCCGCCAGGTGAGGATCCCGCCGATCACGAGATACAGGATCCCGCCGATCAGGTCGCAGAACGCCTTCAGGCGGACGGGTGCGCGCGTCATGAAGAAATCGACGAGTACGTTGCTGCGGGTAAGCTGGCACCACGGCAGGAAGGCGAAGACCGCGAGGCCCGTGCCGATGGCGATGATCTCGAAATCGCCGGGCACTGGCGCCGAAAACGCGCCGCGCCCGATCACGCTGACCGTCGTCAGTCCCGCGAGCGCGCACAGGACGAACCCGCCCAGGATGGCGAGAACGCGGGCGATGCGATGCAGCAC
>JAYQUR010000536.1:0-1675 GCA_038148075.1 Alphaproteobacteria bacterium
GCCGGGGCACGCTCCCCCGGAATTTCTACCTCCTCGAGGAACCCACGATCGGGCTGCACCTGAGCGACTGCGAGAAGCTCATACGCGTACTGCAAGCCCTCGTCGACCAGGGTCACACCGTCGTGGTCATCGAGCACCACCTCGATCTCCTGGCGGAGGCCGATTACCTGGTGGAGCTCGGCCCTGGAGGCGGCCCCGAAGGCGGCCACTTGATCCATCAGGGAACCACCGACGCACTCCTTGGCCGCAAGCGCAGCCCTACCGCGCCCTACCTGGGACCGCTCCTGAAGGCAGGAACGTCCTGAGGCATCCAGATTCTCCTTTTCGCCCCGGGGCGATTGCCTTTGCCTTCCCCTTCCGCCGGAGGGATCCGGCGCCTCCCGATTCTCCGCCAATCGCCGTATGACCTCGTCCGAGTTCCGCCAGTCGTTTCTCGATTTCTTCAAGTCGAAGCAGCACACGATCGTGCCGTCGGCCTCCCTGATGCCGACAGCGCCGAACCTGCTGTTCACGAACGCAGGCATGAACCCGTTCGTGCCCTATTTCCTCGGCGACCAATCGGCGCCGTGGAGGCGCGTCGCCGACACGCAGAAATGCATCCGTGCTGGCGGCAAGCACAACGACCTCGAGGACGTCGGCTTCGACACCTACCACCACACGTTCTTCGAGATGCTCGGCAACTGGTCCTTCGGCGACTACTTCAAGAAGGAGTCGCTCGAATGGGGATGGGAGCTGCTCACCAAGGTCTGGGGAATCCCTCCGAAACGCCTGTTCGCGACGGTTTACGCGCCTGACAAATCCAAGGGCGACCCGGCCGAGTTCGACTCGGAGGCTCACGCGATCTGGACCGGAATCTTCAAGGCCGCCGGCCTCGATCCTGCCGTCCACATCCTCAACGGAAACCGGAAGGACAATTTCTGGATGATGGGAGAAACCGGTCCCTGCGGGCCGTGTTCCGAGATTCATTTCAACCTGCTCGAGTCCGACAACGAGTCCGAAGGGCGCGGCCGCGTGAACGCAGGTGATGCGCGCTGCATCGAGATCTGGAACCACGTCTTCATCCAGTTCAACGCGAACGCGGACGGCACCTACTCGCCACTGGCGGCAAAGCACGTCGACACCGGCATGGGCTTCGGCCGCGTCGCCGGCATCCACGCGTCGACCCGTGGCTTCAAGGACTTCAAGCGCGCGCCCTCGAACTACGACGCCGACCATTTCCAGTCGTTGCTTCGCACCGTCGCCGATCTTTCCGGCCGAAAATATGCCGGCACTGTCCCGACAAAGCGGGACGGCCTTTCGGATCAGGAGGCGACGGACGTCGCCTTTCGCGTGCTCGCGGACCATGCACGGTGCGTCTCCTGTGCGATTGCCGACGGCATTCTGCCGGGTAACGAAGGCAGGAACTACGTTATCCGGCGCATCCTGCGCCGCGGCATCCTGTACGGAAAGAAGCTCGGCCTCGAAACAGGCTTCTTCGAGAAGCTTGTTAAGCCGGTCGTCGAATCGCTCGGCAGCGTGTTTACCGAAATCCGGGACCAGGAGGACCTGATCCGCCGGGTGATCCGAAGCGAGGAGGAAAGCTTCGGTCGGACGCTGAATAGCGGTCTGGATTTCTTTAATGCACGCGCTGTATCAAAAACAGAAGCAACAGCACTTTTGAGAGATAGGCTTATTA
>JAYQUR010000537.1:0-1674 GCA_038148075.1 Alphaproteobacteria bacterium
ATCGCCGCGCACGCGACGCATCTTCTGGCTCGGATGGAAGCGCACCTTCGCGGCGCGCTTCGCCGCCTCGCCGGAAAATCTCAGCCGGATGTCGAGGATGTCGTCGCCGTGATAGACGCCGAAGCTGTCGGCCGCCCAGTCCTTCATGTTCCAGTCGCCGGGCGCCTCGAAAATCACCCCGGTGGTCTTCACGCCCTCGATCAGGTCGAGCCGGTAGGTCGCCCGAATGCCGTCGCGCGCCGCAACCAGATATCCGAACCGTCCGAACAGCAGCCCCAGCGGATCGACCGTGCGCCATGTTGCGCGCGGACGGCCCTGCGAGCGGTAGAGCAGCTCCAACCGCTTGAAACCCTGGATGGCGTGTTCCAGGATAGCCATCTGCGATTCGTCGGCCTGGGTGCGAGGGCCCGCGCGGCCGATATGCGCCGTCCGGTTGATGAGTTCTTCCGCGTCGATGGCGAGGTGGTTCGACAGCGGCTTCTGGTTCCCGAGCAGCTTCGCCAGCGCGCGCGCCGTCGGGCCTTCGGGCAATGTCTGCAGGTGGCGTTCGAGCGCGCCGCGCTCATGCGGTTCCAGTGAGAGCAGCGCGCCGGGAAGGTCGGCGCGCAGCCGCCACCGCTTGGTCAGGTGATGATCGCTCTCAAGGCGGCTCGGTTCCGCTTCCAGGCCGATCTCTGCGAGGCCTTGCAGCATGCGCTCCACCGTCTTCCGGCTGCGCCCGGAGCGCGCCATGAGCTGGTCGATGGTCAGGCCGAGCGAGCTCGCCTGCAGTTCGAGCGCGAGGTCGAGTACGTCGCGGAGCTTGGTATAAGCCATCTATTCCTCTCACTGATTTTATACCCCGAATAATGACGAATAAGGAATTTATTTTGGAATCATCGACAGGGCGCACCGCGCCGAAACCGACCGACGACCTTTAACGAGGAGAAGACCATGCATACCGACTTTCTGCCGACCCGGAAGATCCCCGTCAGCCAGCTCTACGGCTGGAACAGCCGCCGCGCCGTTCCGCTCGAGATCAGCCTCGACCATCGCGGCTGCGTGATCCGCGACCGGTTCAGCGGTACCGCATTCCTCGCCTCGACCGACGATCACGGGTTTATCCGCGGTGCGACGCTGTTCGCGGATACGCGCGATCATCTCGCATACTCGATCCTGTCGGAAATGACCGACTGCGAATGGGTCAACGAATATTCGGACGAATGGCCCCTCTATCGCTGCTGGACGGAGGCCGAACGCGAGGCCCATGCCCGCGAGGTCGCGGAAGATCTCGCCGCCGATCGCGCGGAGGCGGAAGGGATTTCGATCGAGGTAGCCTTCGAGATCGAATATCGCGCCGTGTACGCGATGCATCCGGTTACGGTCGCCGACTGGCAGGTCGCGGCCTGAGGCCGGCGCCGGACCCCGGGCTGGCGGCGCCGCTCCCCCTCGTCGGACGCCGTCAGCCCGCTCCTTTCCGGATCGCCCGGAAAATTTTCTCCGACGACACCGGCGTCTCGATGTGCGTCACCCCGTAGGGACGGAGCGCATCGACGACCGCACCGACCAGTGCCGAGGTTGCCGGCGTCGTGCCCGCTTCTCCCGCGCCTTTCACGCCCAGCGGATTGCTCGGCGCCGGGCAGTCGTTGTTCGGCGCAATGTCGAAGAACGGGAAATCGTCGGCGCGCGGCAGGC
>JAYQUR010000538.1:0-1664 GCA_038148075.1 Alphaproteobacteria bacterium
GGCGAGGATCTTGCGCGGGCCGTTGCAGCGGAATGGGAGCGGCAGGGCGACGAAATCGACCCGCCGTCAATGCGCCTGACGCGGCTCGCCAACAGCGCGATAGACCGGGTCTCCGCCTATCGCGACCACGTCGTCGGCGAGAT
Organism: Alphaproteobacteria bacterium; assembly: GCA_038148075.1. GTDB lineage: Bacteria > Pseudomonadota > Alphaproteobacteria > MPNO01 > UBA830 > JAYQUR01. Next base: position 144 of record JAYQUR010000538.1, read on the forward strand.
CGCGGCATACGCGGAAACGGATCTGGTCTGCTATCGCGCGTCCGAACCGGCGGAGCTGGCCGAACGGCAGGCGACCGGCTGGAACCCCGTCCTCGCGTGGTTGTCGGACTCTCACGGGATCGAGCTTCAGGTGACGGAAGGAATCCTTCCCGCCACGCAGTCGGACGATGCGATCGCCGCGACGCGCCGGATCGTCGGCGGGTGCGACGATTTCACTCTCGCAGGCCTCCACATGGCGACATCCGCCACCGGCTCGGTGGTCTTGGGACTTGCGGTCGCGGCCGCCCGCCTTTCCGGCACCGAGGCCTGGGAGCTGTCGCTGATCGACGAGAGCTGGCAGATCGAACAGTGGGGCGCCGACGCCGAAGCGACACAGCGGCGCACCTCGCTGAAGGCCGAGATCGAGGCCGCCGCCGAGTTCCTGTCGTTCTGCCGCAGGCAGGGATGAAATCAGTCCGCGTCGTCGTCAGCGGTCGGGTACAGGGCGTCTGGTTCCGGGCGTGGACCACGGAGAAGGCACAGGCGCTCGGACTGGACGGATGGGTCAGGAACCGACGCGACGGCAGCGTTGAGGCCGTTTTCAGCGGTGACGAGACGGCCGTGGACGAGATGGTCGTTGCCTGCGGAAAGGGCCCTCCGCTGGCCCGCGTTGCCGACGTCGTCACCGAACCCTGAAAGCCGCCCGGGCCGGGTTTCTCTACCCGTCCGACGGAATAACGGTTTTCGCGCCGAACACGCTTTCGAAAGCCCGGCGGAGCGCCGCGTCGACGTCGGCCAAAGTCGCGTCGATCCCGAGATCCTGCAGCGACGTCACGCCGTGTTCGGAGATGCCGCAAGGCACGATCCCTTCGTAATGCGACAGATCGGGCGCCACGTTGATCGATATGCCGTGGAAGCTGACCCAGCGGCGTAGCCGGACCCCGATGGCGGCGATCTTGTCCTCGCGGGGCAAGAGAGCGCCCTGAGGAGTTCGCTCGATCCAGATTCCCACGCGCCCTTCGCGCCTTTCGCCTGCGAGCCCGAACTCGGCGAGCGTGAGGATGATCCATTCCTCGAGGTTGCGGACGAAAGCGCGGACATCGCGGCCGCGCCGGTTGAGGTCGAGCATGACGTAGCCAACCCGTTGCCCCGGTCCGTGATAGGTGAATTCGCCGCCGCGTCCGGTCCGGAACACCGGGAATCGTTCCGCCTCCAGCAGGTCTTCGTCCCGGGCGCTGGTGCCGGCGCTATAGAGCGGTTCGTGTTCCACCAGCCACACCAGTTCAGGGGCCTCGCCGGCGGCAATAGCGGCGGCGCGGGTCTCCATGAACACGGTCGCGCGCTCATAATCGGTAAAGCCGTCGGAAATCCGCCATTCGACGGGGAAAGCGGCTGTCATCAGGCTACTGCCTCTTGCGGTCGTTGTACCAATTTGGTATGTCACACCGCCTTGAAAATGCAAGAAAATCGGAGATTCTGATCGATACGCGGTCGTGGCGGAATTGGTAGACGCGCAGCGTTGAGGTCGCTGTGGGAGAGATC
>JAYQUR010000539.1:0-1658 GCA_038148075.1 Alphaproteobacteria bacterium
TAGAGCCCGAGGATGTAGCTCTCGAGCCCAACGCGCAGCGTGCGCAGGCGCGCCATCAGAATACCGACCGGCAGGCCTATGGCGAGGGCGATGCCGAACCCGGTGCAGAAGAGCGACAGCGACTGGCCGAGCGCGATGAAGAACTCGCCTTCGGCGGCGAAGTCTATCAGCCGCGGCAACGTGCCCGGATGTTCCTGCATCGCTTCCGCCCCGCCGAACAGCGCGTGGGCCCCGTCGGCGATCCAGCGCGTAATCGCGACGTCGGAGCCGAGAAACGGCGCCATGTGTGCGGCGTTGAACTGCCACCCGGCGATTTCCCAGATCGCCAGACCGATAAACAGGCTGAGCGCGACCTGCGACGCGCGGCCAAAGCTGGTGGCTGAAGAAAACATCAAAGGGCTATCGGGCGGTTTATCGGGACGACACGACCGTTCCCCCGCCACAGGGGCGGGGGAACGCCCAGTCAAAGGAGAGACAGGCCCCTACTTCATGACCTTCTTGGCATCGTCCCAGAGCGTCAGGTCGGTCATCTGCTCGTAGGACACCGGCGCCTTGGCGGGGTTGATGCCGCCGCGACCCTTGGTGCGCTTGCCCACCGCGACCTGGTTGGCGACCGCCTTCATGATGCGGTCCTTGCCGAGCCCGACCGTGCCGTTCGGCCAGAAATACATCTTTCGATAGGCGTTTACGGCGTAGACCGCGTCGGCGCCGGCCCGCTTGGTGGGGGCTGCCATCTTGGCGACCGCATCGGTATTCGCCGGATCGTGGATGTATTTCGACGCATCGCGCAGCGCGGCGACAAAGCGTACGTAGGCATCCCGTCTCGCCGCGATCTTGTCGGCACGCGCGATCATCATGATGTAGTGCACGCCGGGGACGACGTCTTCGAGCCGCGCGACCGTATGCACCTTCTTGCCGCTCATCCGCTCGATCACCGGGATATCGTCGATGTGCAACACGCCGAAGGCCAGCTGGCCGGACGCCATCGCGGTACCGACGTTCGACGACATCGGAACGGTCGGCACGTCCTTCTCGATCGCAAGCTTGCACTTCCGCGCAAGGTAGGTGTTGAGCTGGATCCAGCGCGCCCCACGCTTGGAGTCGACACCGACGCCCTGGCCCTTGATGCCCTCGCAGCTCGCCTTGGACGGGTCCATCGTCCCGACGAGCCAATCCGGGTTCTCGAGCCCCCATATCGCCTTCAACGGCGCGCCGGCATTGGAGACCATGCGGACGACGAACTGGCTCGGCGACAGCGACGCGTCGACCGATCCAGAATCCACGGCCTTGGCCGCAGCAGCACCCGAGTTCATCGGCTTGACCGTGACGTCGAGGTCGTACTTCTTGAAGATTCCGCCATCGCGCGCGACGTAGAGCACCGTACCGGCGAACACCGGCGGGATGCCGGGCGTCGCAACGGTCAGCTTGTCGGCGGAAAGCGCCGGCGTCGCGGCGGCGAGCCCGGCGGCGAAGGCCGTAGCGGCAATCGCGGTTGTCAGTCGTTTCATGGCTTCACTCCCTCGTTTTGTTTGATTCCGTTTTCTCGATAAATCCAGGTCGTCTCGACTACGCGTCGTTTCTTCGGAGTCCCTGTCAGGACACCTCGAACTCGGCCTTGCGCGCCTCGTCCATCAGGCTGTCTCTTATACACAACACCG
>JAYQUR010000540.1:0-1652 GCA_038148075.1 Alphaproteobacteria bacterium
GGCTCATTCGGCCCGGGATCGATTCGAACGCGAAAAGGCTCAGGCGCAGGTTCGTCGCGCCCAGCAGCCGGAGCGTCCGATCGATCGGCAGCGTTCCGAAGTGCGGCCTGACATGGGCCGGTCCGGTGCAGGCAGGGCCGATTTCGAGAAGTGTCGCCATGGTGTCTGTCCCCCTTGGGTTCCCAGCGGTTCGGTTGCGTCCGGTATCGAGAAGCTACGGCAAGCGCGGGGGACAGCGGCGCGTCAACGTTGTGACAATTCTGGGGCATTCACCTTCGGTTAACTTCTGTTAACGCAATATTGCCGTATAGTCGGCGGACGGCCGTCGGGGTGCGCAGGGACGGCCGCTCGTTGCGTCGTTCCGTGACGATAGAGGTAGGCGAGATGAAACTGGAAATCGCTGCTATAGCGCTGTTTGCGGGCGCCTTGCTCGGGAGCGGCTGTTCGATGATCGAGAATCTGGCCGGCGACGAACCCGCGCCGGCAGCATCCGCGCCGCCCGCCACGGCGCAGGCGACACCGAAAGCGGTCGCGCTCGCGGCTCCGGAGGCCGTGCCGCTGGTGCCGCGCCCGAAGCGCAAGCCCGACATGATCGATCCGAAAGCGCTTGTCGGCCTCGACAAGACGGCGATCTCCAAGCTGTTCGGCTCGCCTCACCGGGAATCGGCGGCCGATCCCGCCGTCGTCTGGGCCTGGCAGGCGGACGGCTGCGAGATGCGTCTCTACCTCTATCCCGATGTCCAGAACGATACCTTCAAGGCGCTTGCCTACGAGATTACGACGGCCGACGGCAGGAAGACGTCGCTGCTGATCGACACCTGCGCGAGCAGACTGAAATGGGCCCATGCAGACGCAAAACGCTAGACACGACTCCCATTCGCCCCTGATCTACCTCGTCGACGACGACCCGCTGTTCCGCGAGTCGCTTTCGGGAAATCTCCTGAGCAGCGGTTTCGCCGTCGAGGAATTCGGCGACGGCGCCGACTTTCTCGGCCGCCCGGCCCGCGATCGCAGCGGCGACCTGATGCTGCTCGACTGGAAGATGCCGCGGGTGAACGGGATCGAGGTGCTTCGTCGCCTCCGCGAGACCGGCGACGAGATTCCCGTGATTTTCCTGACTGTCCTGTCGGACCAGTTCTACGAGGAGGCTGCGCTGCACGGCGGCGCAGTCGATTTCGTGGAGAAGTCGCGGAGCTTCTCGATCCTGCTGAAACGTATCGAACTGACGCTGGGGCGTGCCGACCAGTCGCGTGCGGGCAGCGATGCGCCCGAGGAGCCCGTGGAAGACATCGAGGAAGGACCGCTGCTGCTCGCCGTGGGAACGCGGCGCGTGCGATGGAACGGTATCGAGGTGCCGTTGAGCCTGACCGAGTTCCGAATCGTGCACGCCATGGCGTCGCGGGCCGGGACCGACATTTCCTATCGCGAAATCTACGATGTGGTTCACGGCCGCGGCTTCGTCGCCGGTCACGGCCCCGACGGCTACAGATCGAACGTGCGGACCTCGATCAAACGGATACGCCAGAAATTCCGGGACATCGACGATGCGTTCGACGAGATCGAGAACTATCCCGGCTTCGGCTACAGGTGGCGGATTGGTGCCGGCAAAGAGTAACGGAGACGCGTTTCGCGTCGGTCTCGGCATGCTGCAC
>JAYQUR010000541.1:0-1647 GCA_038148075.1 Alphaproteobacteria bacterium
CTGCTGATTCCGTTCGTTGGCTTTCGCATCGTGAACCGCGGCGGCGACCAGTTTCTGGACACGCGTCCCGAGGAAACCGCGATCGCCGTCGCGCTGATCTTTCTCGGCAGGCTTGCGCTCATCCTCGTCCGCGGCGGCCGTTACGTCCTCCCCGCGGCCGGGGGGATCGCGGTCGCTGCGGCCGGCGTTTTCGCTCCGATCCCGACGGACTTCCTGCGCGCCGTCGCGACAGTCGGCGGCCTCGTCGTTCTGGCGCGGGCTGGCTACTTTGCGTTCGTCGCCGGTCGCGCGCCTGCCGCCGCAACGACGCTCGGGGCCGGCGTCGGAGAAACATTCCGTCGCGCGATGCCGTGGATCGCCGCCGCGGTCATCGCGATAGCCGTCGTCCTGCCGCTGACGCCCTTCGCCGAGCGCCGTTTTCTCGACGTAGCGATCCTGGTTCTGACCTACATCATGCTCGGATGGGGACTGAATATCGTCGTCGGTCTCGCCGGGCTTCTCGACCTCGGTTACGTCGCGTTCTATGCCGTTGGCGCCTATTCCTACGCGCTGCTCGCCGCCTATTTCGATTTCAGTTTCTGGATCTGCCTGCCGCTCGCGGGAATGTTCGCGGCTTTCTTCGGGATCGTTCTGGGCTTTCCCGTGCTGCGTCTGCGAGGCGACTACCTCGCCATCGTGACGCTCGGGTTCGGCGAGATGATCCGCGTCATCCTCCTGAACTGGGTTTCCTTCACGAAGGGGCCCGACGGTATTTCCGGCATCCCGAGGCCCAGCTTCTTCGGCCTCGAATTCAAGAGATATCCGCCGGAAGGCGCCGAAACGTTCCACACGTTCTTCGGCCTCGACTATTCATCCCTCCATCGGGTGATCTTTCTCTACTACCTGATCCTCGTTCTGGCGCTGGTGACCAACTTCTTCACGCGCCGGATCCGCACGCTCCCCGTCGGCCGCGCCTGGGAAGCGTTGCGCGAGGACGAGATCGCGTGCAGGTCGCTCGGCATCAATCCGCGTAACACCAAGCTGTCGGCGTTTGCTATCGGCGCCATGTTCGGCGGGTTTGCGGGCGCGTTCTTTGCGACCCGGCAGGGGTTCATCAGCCCGGAAAGCTTCACCTTTCTCGAATCCGCTATCATCCTCGCGGTCGTCGTGCTCGGCGGCATGGGAAGCCAGACCGGAGTCGTCCTGGCGGCGGTCGTGCTCATCGGCCTGCCGGAATACATTCGCGACCTGCAGGAATACCGCATGCTCGCGTTCGGCGCGGGCATGGTGCTCATCATGGCATGGCGGCCGCGCGGGCTGCTGTCGCACCGCGATCCGACGATCCGCCTGCATCCGGCAGGGAACGGCGGCGGATGACCGGCGCCTCTTCGCTTCTGTCGGTCGAACATCTGACGATGCGTTTCGGCGGGCTTACGGCGATCGACGACCTGTCGTTCGATGCCGAGGCAGGCGAGATTACGGCGATCATCGGCCCCAACGGGGCAGGCAAGACGACTGTCTTCAACTGCCTGACCGGTTTCTACAAACCGACTGTCGGCAGGTTGACGTTGAGAAAAGGGGAGCGTTCGTGGCTCCTCGAGCGGCTCGACGACTACCGGATCGCGTCGGAGGCGGGCTCGGAGACACGTCTGACGCTGGCGACGAGGA
>JAYQUR010000542.1:0-1638 GCA_038148075.1 Alphaproteobacteria bacterium
GTACTGGCATCCGTTTGCGGAAGAAACCGCCCGCAAAGTGGCCGACTGGAACCCCGACCGGATCCTGTTAATGCCGCTTTACCCCCAGTTTTCGACGACGACGACCGGATCTTTCTCCCGAATCTGGAAAAATGCCGCTAAAACGGCCAATCTGAACGTTCCAACCGCAGAATTTTGCTGCTGGCCGGAGGAATCCGGCTTTATTGGCGCCATTGTCGCCCGAATTCGGGCTTCGATCGGCGAATTACCGGATGGACAGCCCTACCGGATCCTGTTTTCGGCGCACGGACTGCCGAAAAAAATCGTCGAGGCAGGCGATCCCTATGCCGACCATGTCGAACGGACTGCGGCGGCGGTTCGCGCCGGACTGGGTATCGACGGGCTGGATTCCGTTGTCTGCTATCAGAGCCGGGTCGGGCCGCTGGAATGGCTGCAGCCCTATACCGAGGACGAAATCCGCCGCGCCGGCACGGATGGCAAGGCGCTTGTCGTCGTGCCGATCGCCTTCGTCAGCGAACATTCGGAAACGCTGGTCGAGCTGGATATCGAGTATGCGGAGCTTGCGGCGGAGAGCGGCGTTCCGGCCTATGTCCGAACGCCGACCGTGAACGACGACCCGGCGTTCATCGACGGGCTGGCGCGTCTCGTCGCTGCGGCTCCCGAAACCGGCACGGCGCCGGGCGGTGCGCGATGCGGCGCCGGATTTGCCGATTGCCCGTGCAGCAACACGGCGGACTGAAGGGGCGCATGGCGGAATACTATCTCTGGTTCAAGGCGCTGCATGTCTTCAGCTTCATCGCCTGGATGGCGGGAATGCTCTATCTGCCGCGGCTCTACGTGTACCACGCCGACGCCGAGCCCGGATCGGTCCAGTCGGAGACGTTCAAGGTGATGGAACGTCGCCTGCTGCGCGCGATCACCAATCCGGCGATGGTCGCGACGTTCGTGTTCGGCGGACTGATGCTCGCTACGCCCGGGATCGTCGACTGGTCGATGGGCTGGATCTGGGTCAAGCTCGCGATGGTGCTGGCGATGTCCGCGATACACGGTCTCTACGCCCGCTGGCGCAAGGATTTCGAGGCGGACCGCAACACGCGGCCGTCCCGGTTCTACCGGATGTGGAACGAAGCGCCGACGATCCCTCTGATCGTGATTATCGTGATGGTAGTGGTGAAGCCGTTCTGAAAAACATACGATTATGTTTGTCCGTTCCATCAACTGATAGAAAGCAGTTGGGTCCAATGTCCTATCGTTGCCTTGTAGTACGCGCTGTCGGCCTATTCGGCATCCTTGTGCTGGCGGCGTTTCCGGCCAGAAGCGAGCCCGTGACGATCGACTTCACCGGCGCGGTCGACCAGTTCAATTCGGGCCCGTTGACGCCCTTTTCGCCGATTGTCGGCCAGATCGTGCTGGACGATACGGTCGTACCGTTTGGCCCGAACAATACGTTTTCGAATGTCATCCTGTCTTTCACCATGACGATCGTCGAAGCGAGTGGCGACGTTGTCTTTACCGGGTCGGGCGGGGAGGTAAACCAGTTCGCAAATGTCGGCGGTACGACGGAATTTATAGAAATCCGTCTGGGCGGCAGTGCCGGCGGCATTCTTAACGGGTCCGCGGGCGGTTTCGATGCGACAT
>JAYQUR010000543.1:0-1633 GCA_038148075.1 Alphaproteobacteria bacterium
GTGGGACGAGTTCCCCAAGCTCAAGATCGCCTTCCTCGAAGGCGGCGCGACGTGGGTGCCGTTCATGATGGACCGGCTCGACTACGAGTACGAATCCGTGTTCGGCGCCGCGAGCCGGGCGAAGCTCAAGAAGAAGCCGTCGGACTATCTGCGCGAGGGCGACAATTTCTGGGTGGCGATGGAGCTCGGCGAGCGGAACCTGAAATACACGATCGACGCCATCGGCCCGGACCGCATCCTGTACGCCTCGGACTATCCGCACGAGCCGACGGAAGAGGACCTGACGACCGAGCTGCCGGAGTTCCTGGAAAGCAGCGACTTCCCGGACGAGATCAAGCAGAAGCTCGTCTACGACAACATGGCGCGGTTCTACGGGGTGAATCCGTAGGGCTGCTCGTCACATTCGTAGGGGCGGGTCTTAGACCCACCCCTACGCTCGGTCACGCCGCGGGTCTTTAACCCGCCGCCATCAGCCGCCCGAACCCCTTGGGCCGGTCGGCGATGCCGAGCTTGCGGAGCGCGTGCCACAGCATCGCCTGGTTGGAGGTGACGACGGGCTTGCCGATGTCGGCCTCGATGGGCTCGATCGCTTCCACCGCTCGGACGGCGGTGCAGCTCAGGAAGGCGGCTTCGGAGGCGTCCTCGTCCTGCGCGTTGACGCGGCGGCGCCATTCCTCGGGCTCGATGGCGAGCATCGCGCCGCCGTCGCCCGAGATGCCGGCGCCGGTCTCCGACAGCACGTCGATGCCGTGCGATTTCAGGAACGCGACCTCGCGGTCGTTGACCGCCTGGATGTAGGGCGTCGTCAGCGTGATCCGCTTCGCGCCCACGGTCTCGAACGCCTCGAGACAGGCCTTCGACGTCGAGGTGGCGGGCAGGCCCGAGGCCTTCTGCAGGCGTTCGATGACGTCATCGTCGAAGCCGGGCGCCGACATCGAGGCCGCGGTACAGTGAAAGACGACGAGGTCGACCCTGGCGTCGGCCAGCAGCTCGGCGCCGCGTTCCGCCTCCTTCACGGTTTCCTCGAGGTCGGGCTGCAGGCGCATCCGCGTCGTGTGGAGCGAGACGCCGTCCGGCATCATCGCCGAGATCTGCGGCTCGGCCGCCTGGTTGACGGACGGGAGGATCATGCCCAGCCGCGCACGGGTGCCGTAACGGATTCCCTCGGTCATCGGTCGGTCCCTGTTTCGATTTGGCGGTTCCAGCCCGCTCCCCCTCCCGGCCATCCAACGCCAGTATTCTGATGGGTGGCCGGGAGGGGGGAGGGCCGGTACAGCTAGTTGTTGATGTACTTGGACATATCCGGCTGGCCCGGCTCGTCGGGGAGCGCCGGGTCGCGGTAGACCCACGGCAGCGCGCTCTTGGTCCAGATGTTGAGCTTGACCGGCACCCAGCTTGGGTCGTCGAGGCTGCCGCAATACATCACGCGGATGTTGGGGCGCGCGTGCGGCGCCGAGAACAGCGTCGTCCCGCAGTCGCCGCAGAAATTGACGGTCAGTTCGTTGCCGCTATCGCCCTTCCGCGTCCGTTCTTTCGGCGTTCCCCGGTCTATGGCGAGGTTGTCGGCCGTGATCTGCAGGTTCAGCCCGAACGCGCTGGAGGTGCGCTTCTGGCATTCGGAGCAGTGGCAGAG
>JAYQUR010000544.1:0-1619 GCA_038148075.1 Alphaproteobacteria bacterium
CCGACGCCCAACCCCCCGCCCACGAACCCGAGCCTCCACCCGGCCGTCCGCATCGCGGCGAAGCGCTCCATCCGGAGCGCGAGACTGACGGCGTAAGTGCAGATCGGCGTCAGTCCGAGTACCACCGCCATCGCGCCGACCGGCACATACTTGACCGTCGTGTACCAGACGACATTGGCGCAGACGATGCGCAGCCCGCCGATGATCACGTAATAGCGGATATGCTGCGCCGTGGCGCCGGGACATTGCCCGCGAACCGCGCAGATCGCCGACAGGATCAGCGCAGCGACCAGCGCAACCCAGAAGACGTAGCCGAGCGGCGGCACGCCGCCGGTCGTCGCGATCTTGGCAATCGGCGTCGCGATACCCCAACCGAGCCCGCAAAACGCGAGCAGCGCAAGCGCTATCCACTGGTTGCAGTTCATCGCGCTGGCGGGGCGATACGCGATATCAGCCGATGATACCCTTGTCGCGCAGGTCCGCGAGGTCATCGTCGCCAAGACCGAGCTGTTCGCGCAAGACCTCGTCGGTCTGCTGGCCTATCAGCGGCGGCGCATAGCGGTATTCGACAGGCGTTCCGGTGAACTTCATCGGGCTCGCGATAAGCGCCGCACCCTCGGGACCGGCCAGCGGATGCGGGACGTTGACGACCATCCCGCGCGCCTTGACGTGCGGATCGTCGAACACCTGCTGCAGGTTGTTGATCGGCCCGCAGCCGATCTTTTCCGCCTCCAGCGACGCCAGCCAGTCGGCCGACGTACGCGCTTCGAACACCTCGCTGAGGAGCGGGACGATTATCTCGCGGTTCCGAACGCGCGCGGCGTTGGTCGAGAACTGCGGATCCTCCGCCAGTTCCTGGCAACCGGCCATCGCACAGAAGCGCTGGAACTGGGTGTCGTTGCCGATGGCGACGATGATATAGCCGTCGGCCGTCTTGAACGGCTGATAGGGAACGATGTTGGGATGCGCGTTGCCGAGACGCCCGAGCATGTCGCCATGGATGTAGTTCATGCCCGCGTTGGCCAGCATCGCCACCGTCGTGTCCATCATGCCGATATCGATGTACTGCCCCTCGCCCGTCACGGCCGCGTGGCGCAGCGCGGCGTTGACCGACACGGCGGCGTACATGCCGGCCATGATATCGGCGATCGGCACGCCGACCTTCTGCGGCTCGCCGTCGGGTTCCCCCGTAATAGACATCATGCCGGCCATGCCCTGCATCAGGAAATCGTAGCCGGGCCGCTCGGCGTAGGGCCCGGTCTGGCCGAAACCGGTCACCGAGCAATAGACGAGCTTCGGGTTGGCTTCCTTCAGATCGTCGTACCCGAGCTTGTAGCGGGCGAGATTGCCCGTCTTGAAATTCTCGACAAGCGCGTCGGCCTTCACCGCCATCCGGCGAACGATGTCCTGTCCCTCGGGCTTCGAGATGTCGAGCGCGACCGACCGCTTGTTGCGGTTCGCGCCCATATAGTACGAACTTTCCGTCGTATCGTTTCCTTCGCCGTCCTTCACGAAAGGCGGCGCGAATTTTCGGGTATCGTCGCCGGCGCCCGGCCGCTCGATCTTGATGATGTCGGCACCGAGATCACCGAGAATCTGCGTGCAGGTCGGCCCTGCGA
>JAYQUR010000545.1:0-1604 GCA_038148075.1 Alphaproteobacteria bacterium
CGAACGGCTTCGATTTGAGCTCGGGATGAAACTGCACGCCGACATACCAGGGGTGCGTGGGCAGTTCGACGATCTCCGGGAGGACGCCGTCTGGCGAGAGGCCCGAAAACCGCATGCCCGCCTTCTCGAGGCAATCGCGGTAGTTGATGTTGACCTCGTAACGGTGGCGGTGGCGCTCGCTGATGTGGTCTGTGCCGTAGATGTCGTGAACGAGCGTTCCGTCGACCAGATCGCATTCGTAGGCACCGAGCCGCATCGTGCCGCCGAGATTGTCGCCCTGTCCGCGCCGTTCGACTTCGTTGCCCCGCACCCATTCCGTCATCAGGCCCACGATCGGCTCCTCGCAGGGCCCGAACTCGGTCGAGCCGGCCTTTTCGATGCCCGCCAGATTTCGAGCCGCCTCGATCACGGCCATCTGCATGCCGAAACATATCCCGAAATAGGGAACGTTATGCTCGCGCGCGAACTTCGCCGCCGCGATCTTGCCTTCCGCGCCCCGTTCGCCGAAGCCGCCGGGAACCAGGATACCCTCGACCTCGGACAGGTAATGGACCGCATCCTCGGATTCGAATATCTCGGAATCGATCCAGTTCATGTTGACGCGGACATGGTTCGCGATACCGCCGTGATCCAGCGCCTCGGCGAGCGATTTGTAGGAATCCAGCAGGTTCGTGTACTTGCCGACGACCGCGATCGTGACCTCGCCCTCGGGGTTCTTGATGCGGTCGACGATTTCCGTCCACCGGTCGAGATTGAGCTTCGCCCGGGTCTCGTCGATCCGGAAATGGCGGCAAAGCTGGTCGTCCATGCCGCGCTCGTGATAGCTCAGCGGCACTTCGTAGATCGTGCCGACGTCTGGCGCGCTGATGACGTTGTCCACCGGCACGTTGCAGAACAGGCCGATCTTCCGGCGCTCCTCGGCCGGGATATCCTGTTCGCAGCGGCACAGCAGCATGTCGGGCTGGATACCGACGCTTTGCAGTTCCTTGACAGAATGCTGCGTCGGCTTGGTCTTCAATTCGCCGGCGGAGCGCAGGAACGGCACCAGGGTCAGGTGAATGAACATCGAGCGTTCCGGCCCGAGCTCGTTCCCGAGCTGGCGGATCGCTTCGAGGAACGGAAGGCTTTCGATGTCGCCGACGGTCCCGCCGATTTCGCAGAGGATGAAATCCTCGCCGTCGATATCGCTCATCACGAATTCCTTGATGGCGTCCGTGACGTGCGGGATGACCTGAACCGTCGCGCCGAGATAGTCGCCGCGCCGTTCCTTCTCGATGACGTTGGTGTAGATGCGCCCGGTCGTGACGTTGTCGCTACGGCGCGCCGGCACGCCGGTGAAGCGTTCGTAGTGGCCGAGATCGAGATCGGTTTCGGCGCCGTCGTCGGTGACGAAAACCTCGCCGTGCTGCGTCGGGCTCATGGTGCCGGGATCGACATTGAGATAGGGGTCGAGTTTCCGGAGACGGACCCGGAAACCGCGCGCCTGCAAGAGCGCCGCTAGCGCTGCCGAGGCCAACCCCTTTCCGAGTGAGGAAACCACGCCGCCGGTGATGAATACGAACCGCGTCATGGACCCGTAAGTTACATCATTACCGCGCCTGGAA
>JAYQUR010000546.1:0-1595 GCA_038148075.1 Alphaproteobacteria bacterium
GCATCCTGCTGCTCGGGGGCGGCCTTTACGGAACGCTGCTCGCGATCCGTGCCGGCGTCGAAGGATTTTCGGCGGGCACGGTGGGTATCGTCATGGCGGCCTACTATGCGGGGTTCGTGATCGGCTGCCGTCAGTGCCCGCTATTGATCCAGCGGGTGGGGCACATTCGGACCTATGCCGCGCTGACTGCCATCGCGTCGGCGGCGTCGCTGGCGCATGCGATGATCGTGGAGCCGGTCGTCTGGTCGATCCTGCGCGGGATCGCTGGGTTCTGTTTCGCCGGCCTCTACATGATCATCGAAAGCTGGCTGAACGCGAAGGTCGACGCGCAAGCGCGCGGGCGCGTCTTCGCGGTCTACATGATGGTCAACCTCGGAGCGCTGGCCGCCGGACAGTTGCTGCTGCTCACTGCCAATTCCCAGAGTTTTGCCCTGTTTTGCGCGGTGTCGATCCTGGTGTCGCTCGCGGCCGTACCCCTGTCGCTAACCAGGGTCGAACCGCCGACGCCCGAAGGTCGGAAGAGCCTGCGGGTCGCGACGCTCTGGCGCATTTCGCCTCTCGGTCTCGTGGGCTGCGCCGGCGTGGGGCTCGCGCAGGGCGTCTTCTGGTCGCTGACGCCGCTCTTCACCTTCTCGGTCGGGCTGACCGAGAACCAGACGGCGATATTCATGGTGCTCGCGGTGACCGGGGGGCTTCTGCTCCAGTGGCCGATCGGATGGCTGTCGGACCGCCACGACCGGCGCGCCGTCCTGTGCGGCGTTTGCCTCGCAACGGCGATACTGGCGGCCGGGGTGGTCAGGGTCGGCAATATGTACTCGCTTCCGTGGCTTTTGGTTTTGGCGCTGATGTATGGCGGGACGTCGTTTACGATCTACTCGCTGGCCGTCGCGCACGCCAACGACCATCGCAACCAGCACGGTATCGTTGCGTTGAGCGCGAGCCTGTTGCTTGTCTATGCGATCGGCGCCACGACGGGTCCTTTGCTCGTCGGCGCGACTGTCGACCGGATAGGCGCAAATGCGATCTACGGGTTTATCGCGATCGTCTACGCGATCGTCGGCGCCTTCGGAATCTGGCGGATGTCGCGGCGCGCGCCGCCGCCGCCGGAAGATCAGGAGGCGTTCGTGCCCATGGCGCGCGCCGGGGCCCTGGCGGGCATGATGGATCCACGGGCAGAAGAAGAAGAAGAGGGGCGCGACGCCGCATGAGCGTTCGCGCGTCTTCGAGGTGCCGGGTTCTCCCCGATGGATCGCAGGCGCTATACTGCGCACTGCCATGAGAGCGCCGGCATGCCCGGCAAGAACAATCCGACCACACAGGGAGTAATCGATGGCCAAACTGCCGCTGACCTTCGCCTGCGGGCCATACGACCGTATGGAGGCCCTCCGCTACGGACTGCTCGACGTCGAAGGCATCGACCTCAACTTCATCGAGATCCAGGCGCCGCGCGAGATCTTCGACCGTATGGTCGGCGCGCAGGAGTTCGACGTCTCCGAGATGTCGCTCGCCGAATACGTGACGATGACGGCGAAGGGCATCAGTCCGTTCATTGCGCTTCCCGTGTTTCCGTCCAAGGCCTTCAGGCATGCCTTCGT
>JAYQUR010000547.1:0-1591 GCA_038148075.1 Alphaproteobacteria bacterium
GGAGAAGTAGGCCCGGCCGTAGCCGCCGGTCGCGATGACGACCTGGTTGCAGCGGAAGCGGTGGATGGTGCCGTCGTCGAGGTTCCACGCCATCAGGCCGCGGCACACCCCGTCGTCGTCCATGATCAGATCGAGGCCGAAATACTCGATGAAGAACTCGGCGTCGAATTTCAGCGACTGCTGGTACAGCGTGTGCAGGATCGCGTGGCCGGTGCGGTCGGCCGCGGCGGCCGTGCGCTGGGCGGGCGGTCCCTCGCCGTACTTGGTGGTCATGCCGCCGAACGGGCGCTGGTAGATCTCGCCCGTCTCGGTGCGCGAAAACGGGACGCCGGCATGCTCGAGTTCGAGCACGGCGGGGATCGCCTCGCGGCACATGTATTCGATGGCGTCTTGGTCGCCGAGCCAGTCGGCGCCCTTCACCGTGTCGTAGAAGTGCCAGCGCCAGTCGTCCTCGCTCATGTTGCCGAGCGCGGCCGAGATGCCGCCCTGCGCCGCCACCGTGTGGCTGCGCGTGGGAAACACCTTGGTGATGCACGCGGTCCTGAGGCCCTTGACGGCCATGCCGAACGTCGCGCGCAGACCCGCGCCGCCGGCGCCGAGGACGACGACGTCGTAGGTGTGGTCGATGATTTCGTATGCGTTGGTATTCATGACTGTTCCGGTCCGTTCGCCTGGCTCAGCCGCCGACGGCGATCTTGACGATGGAAAATACGGTGGCGACGCCGAGCGCGACGGCGGCGAACTTCACCAGCACGATGCTCGCGATCTTGAGCCATTCCGTATGGACATAGTCCTCCAGCACCACCTGCAGGCCGAGCTGCGCGTGATGGAAGACGGCGATGGCGAGCAGCACCAGCAGGATCGAGACGATCGGCGAGCCGATCCAGTTGCGCACCGCCTCGTAATCGGCGCCCGCCATGGCGCAGACGGACGCGACGAACCAGATGACAAGCGGCACCAGGGCTGCGGCGGTCAGGCGCTGCGCCCACCAGTGATGGACGCCTTCCTTGGCGGAGCCGAGGCCGCGAACCTTGCCGAGGGGAGACCGAAGCGACATCAGAGCGCCCCCATCGACGAATAGCCCCAGACCCAGGCGAGGATCGTCAGCACGATCGCCGCGCCGACGACGAGTTTCCCGCTCATATAGGCGGTCTCCAGTTCGAAGCCCTTGCCGGCGTCCCAGAACAGGTGCCGGATGCCGTTGCACAGGTGATAGAAGACCGCGAAGGACCAGCCGAGCAGCAGCAGCCGGCCGATCCAGGATCCGATGAACGCCTGCACGTCGGCAAAGGCGCTTTCCCCGGTCGCCGCCGCGACGATCCACCAGACGAGCAGCAGCGTGCCGACGGCGAGCGCGATGCCGGTGGCGCGGTGCGTGATCGAAAGGACGGAGGTGAACTGCGGCTTGTATACCTGCAGATGCGGCGACAGGGGGCGATTGTGACTCGCCATGGTCAAAGTCCTGAAATTCTTGCGTGACAGGGTCGTTTGACCGGTACGTTTCCGGCCGCCGTCCGGTTTACGCCGATGCCCGAGTCAAGTCAATCTGAGGGGCGTGCTCGTGCGCGTTCGTGTCGGCGCTCCTCGCGTT
>JAYQUR010000548.1:0-1589 GCA_038148075.1 Alphaproteobacteria bacterium
CTCCGAGCGTCGCGCCGACCCCGTTTCGCAGTCCCGCAGGTATTCCTCCAGCGTTCGTACGGGCTTCAAGAGATAAGGGCTCACGTTCGAATTTTCGAACTTGTCGGATTTTGACGTCATCCCGAGTGGTCGCCTTTCCGGGGGGTGTTCGTGTCCGGCGTTTTGTTCCCTGAAAGATATTTCCTGAACCTCCGATCTCAATCTTAAATGGCGAGTTATCGACATCTGACGCATATCTTCTGTAGATAACTTGTGGGAAAGCGGCGAATGACGGTTCCCGCCGCGGTTTCTGCGGTTCAGGGCGCGGTATGAATTTGCGCTCCGGCGGCAAGCGCGTCAAAACTGCGTTACCGAGCGGATAGCGGGGAATTTGACATGTATTCCGATAAAATCGTGATCGTTTCCGGTGCGGCGAGCGGCATCGGCAGATCCTGCGCAGAAAGGCTCCTGCACGACGGCAACCGGATCGTCGCGGTCGACCTGGACCGGGCTGCGCTCGAAGCGGCGCTGGGGCCGGAGACGGGCGCGCTGGTTCATGTCGCGGGCGATGTCGCGAGGACGGAGACGGCCCAACGGGCCGTTGCGGCGGCGACCGGCAGCTTCGGCGGCATCGACGGGTTGGTGCACTTTGCTGCCGCCCATTCGAAATTCGACTGGGAAGGAACCGACGAGGAAGAGTTCAACCGGATTCTGGCGACCAACGTGACGGGGTCGTTCCTGATGGCCAAGGAAACCGCGAAGGCGATGATCGAGAAGGGAACTGCGGGGGCGATCGTGCTGACCGCCTCGGGCGGCGTTCTGATGGGCGGGACCGGCGAACAGGGTCGCGGCGGTCCGGCCTACACCACGTCGAAGGGCGGCGTACTGGTACTGATCCGCACGCTGGCGCGGTCGTGGGGGAAATACGGCATCCGCGTGAACGCGATCAGCCCCGGCGTGGTCGAAACGGCAATGACGGCGGAATATACCGACGAAGCGAAGGCGGGCGCCGCGGCGCGCGCCGCACTGGGCCGGATTTCGCAGCCGGACGAGCAGGCCGCTGCCGCAATCTGGCTGCTGTCCGACGAGGCCGGGTTCATCACCGGCGAGAACATGCACATCAACGGCGGCGCCGCCTTCGGATAGCCGGACATTGATTGCTCCAAGAACACTCGGCTTCGTCGCGCTTGGCGGTGCGATCGTCGGTTACGGCGGCCTGTGGCCCGTGACGCGGACGGCGCTCGAATTCACGCCCCCGTTCTGGTACGCCGGGATCCGGATCGGGACCGGCGCCGCCGTCCTGTTTCTGATCCTTCGCCTGACGGGACAGCTCAAGCTGCCGACGCGCAAGGACCTGCCGCTGGTCCTGACGGTGGCCGTCTTCATGATGGCGATCTACACGCTGCTGATGCATATCGCGTTGCTCTATGTCGAAGCGGGACGCGCGGCGCTGCTCGGCTACACGACGCCGCTCTGGGTGCTGCCGGCGTCGTACATATTTCTCAAGGAACGGCCGTCGAAACGAAGGCTTCTCGGCGTCGCCGTCGCGATGGCCGGGCTGATGGTCCTGTTCAACCCGACGACGTTCGACTGGACCGACACCAATGTCG
>JAYQUR010000549.1:0-1589 GCA_038148075.1 Alphaproteobacteria bacterium
TGCCTATTCGGTCTACGCCTACCTGAACCCGATGGCGCATTCGGCGGTCGTGGCAGGCGGGACGGCGACGCAGAACGCGCGGGCCGGCGAGTCGCTCGACGTCATCAGGACCGAGTGGCGCAAACTCGCCGAAAAGGGAATCAGCGCGACAGAACTCGCCGAGGCCAAGGACTACGCAAACGGATCGTTTCCGCTTCGTCTGGGGTCCAGCCGGCGGATCGCGAACATTCTCGTCGGCGTGCAGCTGTCGCGGCTGGACATCGGCTATCTGTCGCGCCGTGCCGAGATCATGAACGCGGTGACGCTGGAACAGGCGAATCGCGTGGCGCGCGAGCTTTTCGATGCGGACAAGCTGACCGTCGTAGTCGTAGGCCGGCCCGAAGGTATTGCGGCCGCGCCCTGACCGGGATTTATCCACAACGGCGTCGCGGCCGTGCCGACACTGCCTTAGCCTGATTCGGCGCCATGACATAAGCTGGATCGGGATGCGCTAAATGACCGAAAACCGAACGAAATGCGGGGCGCCATGAGCGGGCTCAGGCTTCTTCCCGAAACGCTGGTCAACAGGATCGCCGCGGGCGAGGTGATCGAGCGGCCGGCGGCGGCCGTGAAGGAACTCGTCGAGAACGCGATCGACGCCGGCGCACGCCATATCGACGTGACGCTGGAGGATGCAGGACGCATCCTGATCGCGGTTGCCGACGACGGGCGCGGCATGACGCCCGACGAGCTGGAACTCGCCGTCGAACGGCATGCGACGTCCAAGCTTCCCGACGACGATCTCGTCGATATCCGGACCCTCGGATTCCGCGGCGAAGCGCTGCCGTCCATCGGCGCGGTTTCGCGGTTGACGATCTCGAGCCGGGCGGAAGGCGCCTCCGACGCGTTTTCGATCGCCGTCGACGGCGGGCGCAAGCAACCGGTGCGCCCCGCCTCGCTGAACGCCGGCACCCGGGTCGAGGTTCGCGACCTGTTCTATGCGACGCCGGCGCGGTTGAAGTTCCTCAAGACCAACCGGACCGAGGTCGATTACGCTGCGGATGCGATCCGGCGGCTGGCGATGGCGCATCCGCATGTCTCGTTCTCGCTGTCGGACGAGGAACGCACGCGGTTCCGCTACGGCCCGGCGCAGGGCGATTTGCTGACCGCCCGTCTAGACCGGCTCGCCGACGTGATGGGACGGGAGTTCGCGGAGAACGCCGTCTCGGTCGCCGCCGAGCGCGAGGGAATCCGGCTGACGGGCTATGCCGGCGTGCCGACCCTGAATCGCGGCAACGCCCGCGCGCAGTACCTGTTCGTCAACGGCCGCCCGGTGCAGGACAGGTTGCTGGTCGGCGCGGTGCGCGGCGCCTACCAGGACTTTCTCGCGCGCGACCGCCATCCGATGGTCGCGCTCTTCCTGGACGTGCCGCCGGAGGCGGTCGACGTGAACGTGCATCCCGCCAAGGCCGAGGTGCGGTTCCGGGATGCGGGCCTCGTCCGCGGCCTGATCGTCGGCGGACTGCGCCATGCGCTCGAAGGCGCCGGTCACCGGGCATCGACTACCGTGGCGTCCGCGGCGCTGGGCGCGTTCCAGCCCGGCGGCGGCG
>JAYQUR010000550.1:0-1576 GCA_038148075.1 Alphaproteobacteria bacterium
GCCGGTGGATCAGAACCTCCAGGGAGTTCGACGACACCTCGTCCTCGAACCCGTAGATCCTGTCTTCGAGATAGTCTTTGGCGACGACGTGGCCGGCGCGGCGCATCAGGTTCTCCAGCAGCGCCAGTTCGCGCCGCGACAGGCTGACGGGCCGACCAGAGATCGAGACCTCGCGGTGAACGGTATCGAAACTGATATTGCCGACGTCCAGGCAGGTCCCCAGCGCCCCCGAGGGCCGCCGCAGGAGAGCCTTGAGGCGGGCGACCAGTTCAGGCATCGCAAACGGTTTGAGAAGATAGTCGTCCGCGCCCGCATTGAGGCCGTCGACCCGGTCGTCGAGCCTGTCGCGCGCCGTGAGTACGAGGACGGGCGTGCCGTTCCGCCCGGCGCGCAGATCCCGCAGGACGTCCATCCCGTCGCCATCTGGCAGGCCGAGGTCGAGCACGAGCGCATCGTACTCGGACGTCGCCAGCGCCGCAGACGCATCCTCCACGGTGCCCACGGCGTCGACCGTGAAACCGGCGCGTCCGAGCCCGCGGGACACGAGCTCGGACAGGCGTTTTTCGTCTTCGACCAGCAACAGCCGCACGCGCCGCCCCCCGGAATTGAAATCGTTACGCGAGTAATAGCGCAAATGCGCCGTCAGCGCAGGACGTACTGGATCTCCGAGCCGTCGCTGCCCTTGAAGCGGACCTTCACGAGCACCGCATTCGAGTCGAACCACAGCTCGCGCTCCAGGTCGCCGGTGATCGCATAATGGGTTGCCTGGATCCGGTATCCGCGCGCGTCGACCACGTCGGCACCCATGTTGCGGACGTCCACTTTCATACCGCGGCCGTCGAGCGTGTTGAGAATCGTGCCGCCCTTCAGGATGTTCTCGTTCCACAGGCTGGCGGGAACGATCTCGGCCGGCGCGTTTTCGCGCTTGCCGTCGCCTTTGACGACGAGCTTTCCGTCGGCGGCGGCAACGGTCAGGTCGTGCTTCTTTCCGTCGTCGTTCGTCTTCGACCACAGGCGCATTAGCCGGCCGTCGCGCCAGATCTCGTGACCGTCGTGCTCGAACCGATAGGCGGTCACGAACAGAAGTTTCACCTTGATATCGGTCTTGATATCGACCCGAAGACCGTCGTCGCCTTTCGAGAAATGCAGGCGGTGGCTACCGATCTCGTTGCCGTCGCGCAACACGGTGAAGTCGAGATTGCCGTCATGAGGAACCGCCGCCCGCACCGACGACAGGGACAACACGGCGAGAATGCATGCCACCAGGGCGAGGAAGGCTTTGCTGGATCCAGGGCGGATACGCATGGTCGATCTCCGAAAGTGAGGAACGACCGTATCCTGCGCCCCGGAGCTTACGGCTACCTTACGGCAGCACGCCCCTCGACTCCCGCAGGTGCCCCCACTTGTCCCACGCGTCCTTGCGCGCCTCGGGCGTCGGCGCGTTGACCCTCTGGAACTCATCCTTCCAGTGGAACGGGCGGCAGGCGTTGATGATCGCGCGTCTGTTGTAGAGCTTGCCGGCCTTCCACTCCTCGGGCGGGATGACGGGATCGAGCGCCGAAGACCACGCGCCCTT
>JAYQUR010000551.1:0-1576 GCA_038148075.1 Alphaproteobacteria bacterium
CCGGATGTCCAAGGCGGCGCAGAACATGCTGACCGCCAATCTCGCGCTCGACCTGAAGGAAGCAGGCGTCGTCGTCGCCGCGCTGCATCCGGGAATCGTCGCGACATCCATGACCGGCGGCAAGGGGACGCCGGCCGACGAAGTCGCGCGCGATCTGCGCTCTCTGATAGATAAGCTCGCGCCGGCGGACAGCGGCCGTTTCTTCGCCAGGGACGGCAACCCGATCCCCTGGTAGGCCGCCTCCCCGCGCCCGCCGGTCAGACGAAGACCAGACTGATTTCCGGTACGAGAATCAGCAGGATCGTCACCAGCAGCATGATGAACGCGAACGGCGCCGCGCCGAGGAATATCTGGTTCAGCGTGATCCTGTCGTCGTTCAATGTCGATTTGACGACGTAACACGTTATCCCCAGTGGGGGTGTTAACAGGCCGATCTCGACGGCGATCACCGTCACAATGCCGAACCAGATCGGGTCGCCGCCGAACTGCTCGAGTCCTGGCAGGGCCAGCGGCAGGATGATCAGCATGATCGAGATCGAGTCGAGGATCATGCCGAGCAGGATCAGGACGATCACGTAGAGCGTGATGAAGCCCGCGAATCCCAGCCCCGACGAAACGATGAAGTCGCCCATCTGTTGCGGCAGGCCCGAGAGCGCCAACATCCGCGAATAGATATTGGCCGCGAGGATCAGGAACAGTATCGAGACCGTGATGTGCCCCGTCTCGATGAGCACGCCCCACAGCGTCTTCCAGTCCAGCTTGCGCTTCATCAGCCCGATGACCAGCGCGCCGAACGATCCGGCCGCGCCCGCCTCTGTGGGCGTAAAGATGCCGCCGTAGATGCCGCCGATAACGAGAACCACGAGCGAGAGGATCGGGAACAGTTTCGCGAAGGCCGAGCCGATGGATTCGTCGTCGGTCCCGTCTTCGCTATAGGCAACGTTTCCGATCCATTGGGGGCGCCAGGTGGCCATCGCGAGGATCAGCAGCGCGAAGGCGCACGCGAGAATGATACCGGGGATCACCGCGGCGATGAACAGGATGCCCACCGACTGCTCGGCCAGGAACCCGTAGACGATCAGCAGCAGGCTCGGCGGGATCAGCATGCCGAGGACGGACGACCCGGCAACCACGCCGACCGAGAAACGCGCCGTATAGCCCTGCCCCATCATCTCCGGCGTGGCGACTCGCGTGAAGACCGCCGCCGACGCGATGGAGGAGCCGGTAATTGCGGCAAACACCGCATTCGCCGCGACGGTTGCGATGCCGAGACCGCCCCTCACCCTCTTCAGCGCCCAGCGGGCGACCTGGAACGTCTCGCGGCCGACGTCGGACGCGCTGACCAGCAGTCCCATCAGGACGAACAGCGGAACGACGCCGAAGAAATAGTTCTTCATGTACTCTTCGCCGGCCTGGGCGAGCATCCGCTCCGCAATGGCGGTATTGCCCTTCATCATCCAGATGCCGCAGAAGCCGAGCAGCATGAGCGCGATACCGATCGGCATGCCCGCATAGATCAGCACGAGCATGCTGAGGATCGACAACGTGCCGATCTCGGAATTGGAAAGATCGGCAC
>JAYQUR010000552.1:0-1565 GCA_038148075.1 Alphaproteobacteria bacterium
GTTCTGCTCGGCGGTATCCTGCTGATCTACTACCTGTAAAACAGCCGATTAATACCGCCGATCGCCCTGCGTTTCGCATGTGACCGGCATCACATCGATTCCGATTGCGACGGCCCGAACCGACCCCATCTTCCAGTCATGGCATTACGCAAGCTGTAACGTCATATTTCCCCTCCAAGCTACCCGGCGCGTCCCCCCGCGCCGGGTTCTTTTATCCGGCATGGATCAGATAAATCGCGTGCCGCGTTAACCAAGCAAAGTGTCGGAATACTTTACGAAATTGCCGTTTCACAAAAGACGGTGGCACGCTACTGCGTTGTTTTTTCTATACAAAACTTGAATGGCATAATTTTTGCATTATGTATCTGCAACGGCTGTAACGCCCGTTTGCGGCGACACCGATACGGGAAGGCAAAGACGATGAAAATCGCAAACAAAACGTCGATCGCGGCGATCACGGGGATGGCCATCGCATTCATGGCCGCGCCGGGGCCCGCCTCCGCTCTGTCCATCCTGGCGTCTTCGACGAAGAATTCCGCCGATCGGGGCGCGGTCGTCGGCGTCGACCCGACGTCGGGCGCCCGCACGATCGTCGACGACCCGACGGGCGGTTCGGAAGGCCTGACGGGGCTCGAGCTCGACGGCGCGCGCAACCTCTGGGGCACCACGATCAACGGTTTCGGCTCCACCAGCCGCCTGCTCCAGATCGATGCCGGCACCGGCGCTCTGATCAACGATGTCGGATTCATACATACGAATTCGGCCGACGTGTCCGGCAGCAGCCTCTCCATCGGCGACCTTGCCTATGACGCCACGACCGACCGCATGTTCGCGGTTACGACGAATACGTCCGACCCCGTCGGCGGCGGCGATCTCTACACCGTAGACACGGGAAGCGGTCTCGCAACATTCGTCGCCCAGATCACGCTCGACAATCCGAACGACGCGGCCGGGCCGTTCGCACACAGCTATTCGAGCGGCGGATTTGCGTTCAAGGCGGACGGTTCGCTCTGGTTTACCGGCTACGACATTACCGAAGGCCCCTTCGGCACCAACATGCTGTTCGAGATCGATGCGTCGAGCGGGCTCGAGCTGTCGCGCGTCGAACTCGATCGCAATATCGCGATCTTCCACGGTCTCGGCGTCAATCCATACACTCAGGAACTGTACGCCACCGAAGCGAGCAGCGGATCGCCGGGCGTCGGCGGCATCTATCATGTCGCATTGGACGGTACGACCACACTGGTCTCCGCCGATACGTTGGACGGAAACAGGTTTTCGGACATAGTGTTCATCTCCGAACCGGGCGCAATGGCGGTTCTTGCGCTCGGTTTCGCAGGAATGACTTTCTTCAGGCGGCGGCGCGCCGGCTAGGACGATACCCCACCAACAATCGTCGTCCGCGCTGGCAGCGTAGTTAAGGCGGTCCCGGAAACGGGACCGCCGTTTTATTGTCACCGAGCCGTCTGCCGCACGATCCATCCCTTAACGGACGGAACGAGGAAAACCGCGCACCGGACGCAGCCGATAGACATGGACCCCGATGTCCGTCCGGTGTCACAATA
>JAYQUR010000553.1:0-1560 GCA_038148075.1 Alphaproteobacteria bacterium
GAATATCAGGGGGCGGCTTGATCGAATCTCTGCAACCTTCGGACGCAGAGATCGATCGAAAGCTCGCAAAGTTTGATTGATTGATGGTTAATCGCCGCTGCCGGCGCCACAAAAATGCCCCTCTCCGTGGGGGGACGGAGAGGGGCTATCTGCGCGGTCCGGTGGGGTTGTGAGGGGGGATCCGGACCGCCGCTGGAGGCGAGAGGCTGTCGTTCCGATACGAACGACGCTCACGATCCGGAGAATACCCGTCAGGTTTTAAGAGCCTTTTAGAATAGCTGGTTAACCTGCAACGGTCGGTTGCCGCTTAAGTGCGTGATATCCGACGGAATTTTTTCGTATCGTGCTTAACGGCGAAAATTCCCGGCGGAAATCCCGCTTCGCTCAGTTGCTTTCCCGCTCGCGCAGCCGGAAGCGCTGCAGTTTCCCGGTTTCCGTTTTCGGCAGTTCGCTCACGAACTCGATCTCGCGCGGATACTTGTAGGGGGCGATCTCGTTCTTGACGAAGTCCTGCAGCGATTTCGCCGTTTCGGCCGTTGGATCGAACCCGGCGCGAAGGACGACGAATGCCTTCACGATATTCGTACGGTCCGGGTCGGGCTTTGCGATCACCGCGCATTCGGCGACCGCGTCGTGGTCGAGAAGCGCGCCTTCCACCTCGGGGCCGGAGATGTTGTAGCCGGCCGAAATGATCATGTCGTCGGCCCGGGCGACGTATTTGAAATAGCCGTCCTCGTTCATCTCGTACATGTCGCCCGGATAGTTCCAGCCGTCGCGGACGTATGTTTTCTGGCGTTCGTCGGCGAGGTAGCGACAGCCCGTCGGCCCCTGGACCGCGAGAAAGCCCGGCTCCCCGGGGCCGAGTTCGTTGCCGTCTTCGTCGACGACGCGCGCCCGGTAGCCGGGGATCGCCTTGCCGGTAAAGCCCGCGCGCATGTCATCGCGGCTGGCCGAGACGAAGATGTGGATCATCTCGGTCGAGCCGAGACCGTCGACGATGGGGACGCCGGTGGCGTCGTGGAACGCCTCCCACGTCGCCTTCGGCAGGGTTTCGCCCGCCGACACGCATTTCTCGAGGCTGGAGATATCGTATTTATGGGCTAGCTCGGCCAGTTGCCGATACATGGTCGGAGCCGTGTAAAGCCCGGTAACGCGGTATTTCTCGATCGCCTTCATCATATCTTCCGGACCCATAGGGCCGGGGAAGAAGCGGGTCGAAGCGCCGAAACGCATCGGGAAGCAGGTCAAGCCGCCGAGACCGAATGTGAAGGCCAGCGGCGGCGTTCCGGTAAAGATGTCGTGCGGCTCGGCCATCCGGAAAGAACGCGGGAAACAGTCGCACATGGCGATGACGTCGCGATGGAAATGCATCGTCGCCTTCGGCGATCCGGTCGTGCCCGACGTGAAAGCGATCAGCGCGGTGTCGTCGGCCGAGGTGTCGCAGACGTCGAATCCCGTCTCCTTGGACGCCATCGCGGCATCCAGCCCCGCGCTACCGTTGCCGAGCGCCGAGAAATAGAGCACGTGCTGGAGCCCGGGTTTGCGGGACCGGGTTTCCTC
>JAYQUR010000554.1:0-1536 GCA_038148075.1 Alphaproteobacteria bacterium
CCATGCCTCCATAAGAGAAACCGATCAGGGCGACCCTTCTCCCGTCGATCTCCAGCCGGGCGGCGAGGTACGCCAGGCCGGCATACGCATCCGCGAGGGACATCGCTTCCGTTACGCGAATGAGGCGTTGGGCGAATCCGGTCGCGCGATCGCGGCGCGCGCCGAACACGTCGATCACCAGCGCCGCGATGCCCATCGCCGCATATTGTGCGCCATAGGTCATCTCGCGGCTCGACAGGACGCCGCCGGCGCCATGAAGCATGATGACGGCCGGTACCGGCGCTGACACGTCCTCCGGCAGAAACAGGGTCGCCTGCGTTGGCGTCAAAGGAACCTCCGGATCGCCGACGTCCCGCAGCGAGAACGGACTGCTGCTGTCGAACGAAACGGCGATTCCGGCCGGCCCTTGTGCGGGGTCCGGCCAGGGGTCCGTGAACCCCGCATGGGCGCTCGTTCCGCCGAGGCTCAGGGCGATACCGACGACGAGGCCCAAAGCGATGGACAAACGGGGGACCAATGCGGCTACAAATCGAAGGCGGCGCATGGCGCACCTATAAACAAGCGCGACAAGGGATGCGATTAACGAATGATTGATTGCGACTACCTCGTCATCGGCGGCGGCATCGCCGGATGTTCGGTGGGCTACTTTCTATCGCGCGACGCGAAGGTCGCCGTGATCGAACAGGAGTCGCAGCCCGGCTATCACACGACGGGACGTTCCGCGGCGTCCTACACGACGGTTTATGGTCCGCCCGTGATCCGCGCGCTGACGTTGGCCGGGAAGGCGTTCTTCGAGAACCCGCCGACCGGGTTCACGGACGCCCCCTTGCTGTCGCCGCTCGGCGTCGTCTTCTTCGCCGATAAGCACCATTCTTCGTCCGTAGACAGACTGGTCGATGAGGTCGGCGATTCCTCGCGCCTCGCCCGTCTGAGCGGCGACGAAG
Organism: Alphaproteobacteria bacterium; assembly: GCA_038148075.1. GTDB lineage: Bacteria > Pseudomonadota > Alphaproteobacteria > MPNO01 > UBA830 > JAYQUR01. The sequence continues at coordinate 945 of JAYQUR010000554.1, forward strand.
CGCGGGCGATGGTGCCGGCGCTAGGCCCCCGGATCGTCGCGGGCGCACATGAAATCGGCGGGCGCGCCATCGACGTGCACGCGCTCCATCAGGGTTTCATCCGCGGCCTCAAGGCTGGCGGCGGCGACCTTTACACGAACGCCCAGGCGCGCGGCATCGCGCGGACGAACGGGCGCTGGCAGGTCGACACGCCGGCCGGGATCTTTCGCGCCCCCGTACTGATCAACGCGGCAGGCGCCTGGGGCGACATGATCGCCGGACTCGCCGGGGTGCGCCCGCTCGGCGTTCAGCCGATGCGGCGCACCGCCCTCACCTTCCGGCCGATGGAGGACCTCGACATCACGCGCTGGCCGATGGCGGTCGAGATCGACGAGGAATTCTACATCCGGCCCGAGGCTGGCCTCATCATGCTGTGTCTCGCAGAAGAGACCCCCTCCCCACCGTGCGACGCGCAACCGGAGGAAATCGATATCGCCACCGCGATCGACCGCATGGAGCGCGCCACGACGCTGCGCGTACGCCGCGTCGAACACAAATGGGCCGGGTTGCGGACCTTCACGGCGGACCGCAAGCCCGCCGCCGGGTTCGATCC
>JAYQUR010000555.1:0-1536 GCA_038148075.1 Alphaproteobacteria bacterium
TCTTTACCCTGCCGAAGGATACGACCGAGGAGGCCCTGATCCCGCTTTGGGAGCGGGAGATGTGGGCGGACTGTTACCGGCCGGTATGGATCGAGCTGGAGACCGCGCAAGGGCGCTCGCCGGCCGTTACGTTCGTAATCGATCCCGCCCACCGGATGCATGTCGGTGACCTGCCGATTTCGGAGAAGGCCGCGTATATTGCCGCGGCGCACGGCAAGTTCGGGCCCTGCCGTTCCTACCTTTTTGACGCCTGGGAGGCGTTCCGCGCCGCTGGGGTGGAGGATCCCGAAACGCAGGCGCTGGTCGAGGCGGTTCGCGCGATAGAAGCGCATGGCTGATCTGCGCCGCGGCGCTTGCAACGCCCCTTCCGGCGTGCACAACTAATCCCCGGGACAATCAACGGGAGGGAGCTCCGATATGACCGAAGACGAAATCGGCTACATCGATTATTCGACGATGAACGTTGACAAGAACGCCACTTACGACAGCCTGCGGGACCGCGTGGTCCTGATCACGGGCGCGGGGCAGGCCATCGGCCGCGGCTATGCCCATTATTTTTCGGCCCAGGGGGCGATCCCGATCATCGCCGATATCAACGGAGACAATGCCCGCAAGGTGCTTCGCGAGATCGAGGACAGGCAGGGCAAGGCGATGGCGATCGAGGTCGACGTCGCCGACGAGCAATCCAACATCGACATGGTCGATAAGATTCTCGCTCAGTACGGCCGGCTCGACGTGCTGATCAACAATGCGGCGGTGTTTTCGCGCATCACCATGGCGCCGTTCTGGGAACTGCCGGTCGACGAGTGGAAGCGCGCCGTCGACGTCAACGTGAACGGCGCATTCCTGTGCTCGAGAGCGGCGGTGAAACCGATGATGGAGGCGAAATGGGGCCGGATCATCAACGTTTCATCGGGCACCATGATGATGGGGCGGCCGAACTATCTCCACTACATCACGACCAAGGCGGCGATGATCGGCATGTCGCGCTCGATGGCGCGCGAAGTCGGGCCATACGGGATCACGGTCAACACGTTCTGGCCGGGCGTGATGCAGACCGAGGTGGAGCGTCCCTCGGTGCCGACCGAGATGTTCGCCAAGATGACGTCGACGCAGGCGATCCCGCGGCAGGGCACGATCCACGACCTTGCCAAGGCGATGCTGTTCCTGTGCTCAGACGAGGCGGCCTACATCACCGGCCAGGGCCTGATCGTGGATGGCGGACAGAACTTCATCTAAACCCGATCCGGTCTTTAGCGGCGACTGGGCGTCCTACTACGAAAAGACGGGCGCCCGGCCGCCGCGGCCGACATTGATTCGCGCGCTCGACGCGTTCGACAGCGAGGGCCGGCCGGAAGACGCCTTCGCGGCCGACCTCGGCTGCGGTTCCGGACGCGACACGATCGAGATCCTGCGCCGCGGCTGGCCGGTCCTGGCGGTCGACGCGTCGCCGGATGCCTTCGAGGGGCTGCGCGCGCGCGCCGACCTGCCGGAGGGCGCACGACTCTCGACCCAGCTTGCGCGCTACGAGGACAT
>JAYQUR010000556.1:0-1527 GCA_038148075.1 Alphaproteobacteria bacterium
GCCATGCCGCGGTGCTGTGCCCGTCCTTCTACCAGGCCGACATCGTCCAGAACCCGACTGCGATAGATCGAACCCTGGATGCGATCCGCCGCAGCGTGATCCGCCTGTTCCAGGGCAAGCCGGAACCTGAAGCTCCGCCCGCTCCGGAAGCGGTGCCGGGCGACGAGATCAAGGTCGCCGCGGAATGACCGGCCTTCCCGACCGCCCCATCTCGATGGTCGTCGGCGCCCTCGGTGGCGAGGGCGGCGGCGTGTTGTCGGACTGGATCGTGCGCGCCGCCCAGATGTGCAGGTTCCCGACGCAGTCGACGTCGATCCCCGGCGTTGCCCAGCGCACCGGGGCGACGACCTACTACATCGAGATTTTCCCTGCGACGCACGAGGAACTGGACGGCCGCAAGCCGGTGATGGCCCTCTATCCCGCGCCCGGCAATATGAACGTCGTCGTCACCTCCGAGCTCATGGAAGCAGGCCGCATGCTCGAAAACGGCATGGTGACGCCCGACCGGACGACGCTGATCGCATCGACGCACCGCGTCTACTCGATCGTCGAAAAGTCCGCGATGAGCGACCAGCTCTTCCGCGGCGACAACCTGATGAACGCCGCGCAGAAGCTCTCGAAGCGCGCGGTGCTGTTCGACATGATGACGCTCGCGGAGAGGAACGGCACGGTGCTCAACGCCATCGTCCTCGGCGTCATCGCGGGGTCGGGCGAACTGCCGATCCCCGTCGAGAAGTTCGAGGAAGCGATCCGCGATGCCGGCGTTGCAGTGGAGTCCAACCTGAAGGGCTTCGAATTGGGTCTCGCCTACATGAAGGGCGAGCTGCAACTGCCTGCGGCGGAACCGGAAAAGAAATCGCGGGCCGCGAAACCGAGCGCCGAAAGCCTGCTCGCCGACGTCGCCGCCGCCTACCCGGCGGAAGCGCAGGCGATCGTCTCCGAAGGCGTGAAGCGCCTCGTCGATTTCCAGAACCCGGCATACGCCAAGCTCTATCTCGACCGGCTCGGCGACGTTCTCGCCATCGACCGCGACCGCGGCGGCGAGCGCAACGGCTGGGCGCTGACGGTCGAGACCGGCCGCTATCTCGCGCTGATGATGTCGTACGAGGACATCATCCGCGTCGCCGACCTGAAATCACGGGCCTCGCGCATGGCCCGAGTCCGCCGCGAGGTGATGGCGCGGGACGGCGAGCCGCTCCACGTCACCGAGTTCCTGAAGCCGGGCTTCGACGAATTCACGTCGGTCATGCCGCCATGGCTCGGCCGGCCGGTCATGAACTGGGCGAAGCGCACCGAAGGCCGCCGGAATTTCCACATGGCGATGCGGGTCCGCACCGACACCGTGTTCGGTTTCCTGCGCCTGTGGGGCCTGTCGAAACTGAGGTTCTACAGGCCGAAGACCTACCGTTACGCCGAGGAACAGGCCACGGTGGAGCGCTGGCTGTCGACCGTGAAGGACGCCGCCGCGCGGCATTACGACCTCGCGGTCGCGATTGCCGAGCTCGCGAACCTGCGCAAGGGCTATTC
>JAYQUR010000557.1:0-1524 GCA_038148075.1 Alphaproteobacteria bacterium
TTTGGCAAAGGCGCGCCCGGCGGGACGCGGACCATCCTCGGCGCGGCGCTGCTCGCGACGGTGGATACCCTCGCCGCCACCGAGCGGGAGCGCGACGCCCTGCGAGAGCGGGTGGCCGATCTCACGGTGATCGAGGCGAACCTTCGCGAATCGTGCCGAATTGCGCTCGCGTCCGGCAGCGACAAGCCGGCATGGTGCCCGCTCGGCAATGGCGGTGACGGCGAGCCAACGACGGAGACTCGGCGATGAGACACGCATCCTTGGCGCAGGCCGTGGTCCTTTCGCTTGTGGCGAAGGACGAGGATCCGCTCTGTGGGCGCAACTTGACAGGCGCCGAATGGCGCGGAACCATACGAACGATCGACTCATGCCGGCGAGCCGGATGGATCGAAGGCGGAGAGCGCGTAAGTGAGCCAATGCGCATTACGGACGCTGGACGCGCCGAGCTTGCTCGCGCCATAATGAATGCGCTGTGACCGTCCCGTGGATTTGTGCCGGCAGTGTCGGCCTGGAGGTGATACTGTGATCTTCTATCTTCTACTCGGCGTGCTTCATCCGCACGTTCAGATCCAACATGATAACGGCGATATGGGACGAGCTATCACGCTCAAGCTCGGCCGTAGAGTATTATCGGCCGTAGATATGCGAGTACTACGCTACGCCGGTCCGCGTCCTACTGCGCAAATGACGGTGGGCGCCTTCCGGCTGCGCTATCATCGCACGTGGAGCGAAAATCGACTCGATCACGCATGATTATATGCAATACTGCGGCAGGAGGTGTGGAGTGGACGAGCATGTGAAAGAGCAGAAAGCGCCGGTGCCGAACGAGCGGCCGGCGGTGTGGGATCTGGTGATCGCGGACATGAAGGCCCGGGACGCCCACGGGCGCGCCCACTACGGCACGCCGTTGCAGCCGTTCAACGGGCGCGATCCGCTCGTGGACGCCTATCAAGAGGGGCTCGACAAGGTTGTCTACCTGAAGCAAGCGATCGTCGAGCGCGCAGAAGCCAATCGCAGGAGCCAAGAATGTCGCGCGGATGACGCATTCGCTGCCGGTGAACACGAAGGCAGGATCCGCGGCGCCGCGGAATTTGCTGTCGAGGTACTGAAGCTGCTGTAGACGCCGCCGCGCGAGGTCCGGCCCGCACTGCCCGAGAGGGTGGCCGGGCCTCGCGGCGGTGAAGGAGACGAGAGACAATGAGCGACAAACTGGAAGCCGAGACCGCGCCAACGTTCATGGTGGGCCCTGTGTTTGATCCGTCGAAGCCGGGCGAGTTCGATGCGCTCCAGCGGTGGATGATCGAGCAGCATGTCGGCCTGTGCGCCAAGGGCGGCGTCGACTGCAAGACCTGCAAGCGCGCCTCGGAGATGGGGATCGCTCTGCCCGCCTAACTCCTCACCCGCCCGGGCTCCCACCCCCCGCTCTCCCGTAGCAACGGGGGCCGGGGGCTCGCGGCGTTGAAGGAGACGGTACTGTCCGGTTTTGCCCTCACCGGGCACTCCATGCCCGCCGGGTAGACCGGT
>JAYQUR010000558.1:0-1523 GCA_038148075.1 Alphaproteobacteria bacterium
GGCCGGACCTATGTGATCAACAAGCGCAATCCGCGCTTCAAGGCCCGCCAGGGCTGATTTCCCCTTCGACGGGGGAAAACGGCGCCGCGCCCCTTCGGGCGCGGTTTTCGTTTGCGCGCCCGGCGCGTTTCCCGGCTTTCCGAATTCCACTAGACTGCGCGTCGATTAGGGATTTCACCGTTCAGGAACCGGTGCGATGCGCATGCCCGAACCCGACAGAGACGTTCTGGCGCGCCGTGGCGATATCGTCGCCGCGCTGCGCCGCATCGTGCCCGGCGAAGGCGTCATCGCCGAGGAGGAGGAGCTTCGCGCCTACGAGTGCGACGGGCTGACCGCCTATCGCCAGCTGCCGATGATCGTGGTCCTGCCCGAGACGGTGGAGCAGGTCTCGGCCGTCCTGAAATATTGCCGCGAGGCGGGGATAAAGATCGTGCCGCGCGGGGCGGGAACGTCGCTCTCGGGCGGTGCGCTGCCGCTCGAGGACGGCATCACGCTCGGGCTCGGCAAGTTCAACCGTATCCTCGATATCGACTACGAAAACCGGTGCGTCACCGCCCAGCCCGGGGTTACCAACCTCGCGGTCACGGTCGCGGTCGAAGGCGACGGGTTCTATTACGCCCCGGATCCGTCGAGCCAGATCGCGTGCACCATCGGCGGCAACGTCGCGGAGAATTCCGGCGGTGTGCACTGTCTCAAATACGGCCTGACGGCGAACAACCTGATGGGCGTCGAGATGGTGCTGATGACCGGCGAGGTCGTGCGCCTCGGCGGCAAGCATCTGGATAGCGCCGGTTACGACCTGATGGGCGTCGTGACGGGCTCGGAGGGCCTGCTCGGCGTGATCACCGAGGTTACCGTCCGTATCCTTCCCAAGTCGCCCACCGCGCGGGCGCTGCTGATCGGTTTCCCGTCGAGCGAAAGCGCCGGCGACTGCGTCGCTGCAATCATCGGCGCGGGGATCATCCCGGGCGGCATGGAGATGATGGACCGGCCCGCGATCCACGCGGCGGAGGCGTTCGTGAACGCGGGCTATCCGCTCGATGCGGAAGCGCTTCTGATCGTTGAGCTCGACGGTCCGGAAGTGGAGGTCGACGACCTGATCGGCCGGGTCGAGGCGATCGCCCGCGAGAACGCGGCGCAGTCCGTCCGCGTCAGCGAGAGCGAGGCGGAGCGCAACGCCTTCTGGGCCGGGAGGAAGGCGGCCTTTCCGGCAGTCGGGCGCATCTCGCCGGACTATTACTGCATGGACGGCACGATTCCGCGCCACCGGCTGGCCGAGGTGCTGACGCGCATGGGCGAACTGTCGGATTCCTACGGTCTCCGCGTCGCCAACGTCTTCCACGCCGGAGACGGCAACCTGCACCCGCTTATTCTGTACGACGCCAATGCGCCGGGCGAACTCGACAAGGCCGAAGCTTTCGGCGCCGACATCCTCAGGCTTTGCGTCGAGGTCGGCGGCGTCCTGACCGGCGAGCATGGCGTCGGCGTCGAGAAGCGCGACCTGATGGGCGAGATGTTCGACG
>JAYQUR010000559.1:0-1510 GCA_038148075.1 Alphaproteobacteria bacterium
TGTACCATTTCAACCGGTTGGCTCTCTTCGGGCTGGCGGCGAATCTCGTCGCTGGATCATGCCATGGGCGGTGGCGGCGTTCGTTCTCATGCCGTTGGGGCTCGAGGCGGCGGCGTTGGTGCCGATGAGCTGGGGGATCGATGCGGTTCTTCTGGTGGCGGAGACTGTGTCGGCGTGGCCGGGGGCCGTCGTTCTAATGCCGCCGATGCCGTTGGCGGCGCTCTGTGCGGCGGCGCTCGGCGGATTATGGATCTGCCTGTGGCGCGGGCGCGTACGGTGGATAGGGGTTCCGGTGTTCGCCGCGGGACTCGCGGGGCCCGCCCTGTCCACCCCGCCCGATATTCTCGTGGGCGCCGAAGGGCGTCTCGTCGCCGTTCGCGATGGGACGGGCGCGGTCTATCTGTCTCCTGGCCGCGGGCAGCGGTTCGAGCGTGAGATGTGGCTCCGCCATCTCGGGGCACATCGTAGCGCCGGCTGGCCGGTTTCCGGTGCCGGCCCGGTGGGGCCTCTCAGTTGCGACGGGGCAGGGTGCGTCGTGCGCCTGAAAGGGCAGTCGCTGTCTCTCGCGTTCGGTCTTGAAGCCGTGACGGCGGACTGCCATCGAACGAATGCGATGATTGTCCTTGTCCGCGCGCCACGGCGGCTGTGTAGCCCCGACAGGGTCCTGCTGTCGACCTTTCATCTCTGGCGTGACGGAGGTTATGCGGTCCGGTTGGGGCGAGACGGGTATTCGGCGGAGTCGGTGCGGGAAAGGCGCGGGGACCGGCCTTGGAGCCGGGTCCCCGAGCGAAAACGTCAGTACTTGCGAACGAGTCCGACCAGCCGGCCCTGAACGCGCACCTGGTCGGGGCCGAAGATGCGCGTCTCGTGCGCGGCGTTCGCGGGTTCGAGTGCGATGGAGGCGCCGCGGCGGCGGAGACGCTTGAGGGTGGCTTCCTGGCCTTCGACGAGGGCGACGACGATCTCGCCGTTGTCCGCGGTGTCCGTGCGCCTGATCAGCACAACGTCGCCGTCGAGGATACCGGCCTCGATCATGGAATCGCCTTCAATCTCGAGCGCATAGTGATCGCCGCGGCCCAGCATGCCGGGCGGGACATCGAACGTGCGGGAGTTGTCTCGCAACGCCTCGATCGGCGTTCCGGCAGCGATCTTGCCGTAGAACGGCAGGGCTACCGCATCGTCGGCGGAGACGGTTCCGGCCTCCCGCTCGTTGCCGAAATCGGCCGCGACGACCTTGGGCTGGAAACCCTTTGCAGGGCGGGCCGGTTCCTGGTCCTGCGGCTTGCGGATTACCTCCAGAGCGCGCGCCTTGTGCGGCAGGCGCCGGATGAATCCGCGCTCCTCCAGTCCTGTTATCAGGCGATGAATGCCCGATTTCGACTTGAGGTTCAGCGCTTCCTTCATTTCGTCGTAGGACGGCGAGACGCCGTACGCCGTCAGGTGCTTGTCGATAAAGGTCAGAAGTTCATGCTGTTTGCGTGTCAGCATTCCTGTTTCCCCCGAGAAATCG
>JAYQUR010000560.1:0-1509 GCA_038148075.1 Alphaproteobacteria bacterium
GCCTTCCTGTGCTCGCCGCTCGCCTCGGCAATCAACGGCGCGGCGCCGCGCGCCGACGGCGGCATGGTGCGCTCGCTGTTCTGACCGGCAGTCCATCGCTCAAGCGACGTTTTTCCTGCCGCAGGTGATCCGGCGGCGTTGCCGTGCCGTACGTTATACCAACGGCATGAAGTTCAGACTCGGCGATTCCCCCGACGCGGCGCAGCGTGATTCAAGGCTGGCGAAGGAGCTTCGCCATGCCATCAACAGTTCGGCTTCGAGACGATTACGATGCGGTGCAGCTGCGGGGGCTGGCCAGATGCAGTCGCGATCCCCGTCAGCTCCGCCGGCTGCTGGCGCTGGCGGCGGTCTATGACGGCATGAGCCGTGCGGAGGCTGCCAGGGTTGGCGGCATGGACCGCCAGACGCTGCGGGACTGGGCGCACCGATTCAACGAAGTCGGCCCCGAAGGCCTCAAGGACCTTCCACGTGCGGGCCGGCCCCGCCAGCTCTCCGGTGCCCAGATGGCAGAGCTGGCCGAGATCGTCGAGACCGGCCCCGATCCGGTAGCCGACGGCGTCGTGCGCTGGCGGCGCATCGACCTCAAGCAGGTGATCGAGGAACGCTTCGGCGTGGTCTACAGCGAGCGCGCCATCACCAACCTGCTCAAGGCGCTGTCCTTCTCCTGCATCAGCGGCCGGCCGCAGCATCCGGGTCAGGACGAGCCGGTGCTGGAGACGTTCAAAAAAACTTCCCCCGCACGCTCGCAGCCCACATAGGCCATCTGCCGAAGGGCAAGCCGGTCGAGATCTGGTTCCAGGATGAAGCCCGGCTCGGACAGAAGAACGGCCGCACCCGCATCTGGGCCAGGACCGGCACGCGGCCGCGCCTGCCGGCCGATCAGCGCTACAAGAACGCCTGGCTGTTCGGCGCTATCTGCCCCAGGCACGGCAAGGGCGCCGCCCTCATGCTGCCCGTCGCCAATACCCGCGCCATGCAAATGCATCTCGACGAGATCAGCCGCAACGTCGCGCGACGCGCCCACGCCGTCGTCCTCATGGACCGCGCCGGCTGGCACAGGACCGACAAGCTCAAGGTCCCGAAGAACCTCACCATCATCCTGCTGCCGTCACGCTCGCCAGAGCTCAATCCGGTCGAGAACGTCTGGCAGTAGACAGAACTGGCTCTCGAACACCGTCTTCGAAGACTACCAGGCCATCCTCGACGCCGGATGCAACGCCTGGAACAGGCTCATCGCCAATCCACAAACCATCATGTCCATCGGACTCCGCGACTGGGCTCATGACGGTCAATAATTATTGCCGTTGGTATTACTCCGCCGCCTTCTTGTCGAAGCGGTGGTCGCCGCCCGGCGGACGCAGGGTGAAGACGTTTTCCGGCTCGATCGAGGCGTATTCGAGATAGCCGAGGCGGGCCAGCGGCCGCACCTTGCGGACGTCGATGATACCGTCGACGATCATCGCCTCGGCGACGTGGATGCCGACGACCTGACCGATCACCATCTGCGAC
>JAYQUR010000561.1:0-1503 GCA_038148075.1 Alphaproteobacteria bacterium
CGCTGGATACGGTGAGCTTCAGCGGGGAACCCGGTGCCACATCGATTTCGGCGCCGCCGATTGCGGCAGCAACGTTCGGCGGAATTTTGTTTCTTGCTGCACGTCGTCAGGGGAAGCGCCGTCTAAACCCCTGAAACGAAAAACTTTGTCATTCATTCTTCATTTGACTTGAACTCGGCGAATAAGTAATTATCTCAACGTTATCGGGATCGGCGGCCCGCCGTGTTCCCTTGTTACATCCCAAAAAAACACATAACCGCCCTGAGCCTTCCGCCCGTTTTTTCGGACGAATCGTCTCCCGATATCCCGACCGGCGCACCGCGCCGCACCCCTATCATCACCTGGTCCGGAACATGAATCTCCAGGAACTAAAACAGAAATCACCCGCCGACCTGATCGCCTATGCCGAGGAACTCGAAATCGAGAACGCCTCGAACCTGCGCAAGCAGGACATCATGTTCGCGATCCTCAAGCAGCTTGCAGAAAACGACGTGCCGATCTTCGGCGACGGCGTGCTCGAAGTGCTGCAGGACGGCTTCGGCTTCCTGCGTTCGCCGGAAGCCAACTATCTTCCCGGCCCCGACGACATCTACGTTTCGCCGAGCCAGATCCGCCGCTTCGGCCTGCGCACCGGCGATACCGTCGAGGGCGAGATTCGCGCGCCGAAGGACGGCGAGCGCTACTTCGCGCTGCTCAAGGTCGGCCAGATCAACTTCGACGATCCCGACAAGGTCCGGCTGCGCATCAACTTCGACAACCTGACGCCGCTCTATCCGGAAGAGAAACTCAAGCTCGAGCTCGAGGATCCGACCAAGAAGGACATGACGCCCCGGATCGTCGATCTGATCACGCCGCTCGGCAAGGGCCAGCGCGGCCTGATCGTCGCGCCGCCGCGTACCGGCAAGACCATGATGCTGCAGTCGATCGCGCATGCGATCACGACGAACCATCCCGAGGTCTATCTGATCGTGCTGCTGATCGACGAGCGGCCGGAAGAGGTGACAGACATGCAGCGCTCGGTGAACGGCGAGGTCATCTCGTCGACGTTCGACGAGCCGGCGTCGCGCCATGTCCAGGTTTCCGAAATGGTGATCGAAAAGGCGAAGCGCCTGGTCGAGCACAAGCACGATGTCGTCATCCTGCTCGATTCGATCACGCGTCTCGCGCGCGCCTACAACACCGTCGTACCCTCGTCGGGCAAGGTGCTGACCGGCGGCGTCGACGCCAACGCGCTGCAGCGGCCGAAGCGTTTCTTCGGCGCGGCGCGCAACATCGAGGAAGGCGGTTCGATGACCATTGTCGGCACCGCGCTGATCGATACCGGCTCGCGCATGGACGAGGTCATCTTCGAAGAGTTCAAGGGCACCGGTAACTCGGAAATCATCCTCGACCGCAAGCTCGCCGACAAGCGCACCTTCCCCGCGATGGACATCACCAAGTCCGGCACGCGCAAGGAAGAACTGCTGGTCGACAAGGGCACGCTGTCGAAGATGTGGGTGCTGC